>CAJMQR010000079.1 GCA_905215665.1 uncultured bacterium
GCGATCTCCTCGGCAATCTGGTTCTTGAGATCGTCGTACTTCTCCATCTCGGCATCATATTCCTGCGCGTTGGCAATCAGCTCGTCGAGCAAGGCCTCGGATTGCTCCCGTTTGGCCGCCAGCTCTATCTCCGCGGCGGCAAGCTCGGTTTTCTTTTCCTCAACCGCCGTCTTCTGCGCCGCAAGATCCTCCTTCGCGGAGAGAAGCTCGCCTGCCAGCGAACGGAGCTCGTCCATCATGCGCTGGTCGCTTCTGGCGATCTCCTCGACCATGGCAATGCGGTTGAGCATCTCGGAGAAGCTGTTGGCCCGGAAAATCACAGCCCAGTATGAGATGTCGCCCTGCTCCTGCATGGCGCGCAGCCGCTGCTTGTAGCGTTCGAGCAGGTCGCTCTGCTCCTGCTGAAGCGCGTCCAGCGAAGCCTGCTTCTCCGCAATCAGCAGATTATACTGCTTGAGCTGCTCGTTGAGATTCTGCACTTCCTGATAGATCAGCGTGACCTGTTGATCCACCTGTGCGCGCTGATCGACAACGGAGAGTGTTTTTTGATCGTTTTCATCAATTTTTTCCTGCAGCGCATCCTGCTGCTCCTTGATCGCGTCAGCCTTTTTCTCCAGCTCGTCCAGTTCGTCCTGAATGTCCGCGGAACTGACCGCAAACACAGGAGAGAACAGGCCGGCCGAGAGGGAAAGCACCAGCAGCGCAGCGCAGAAAAAGCGGAGGGAAAATTTCAGTTTTTTCAAAGTATCACCCTTAAACTTTCAGGAAACGACGGATGGACATCAAACTGCCGACAATGCCGATGAGGAAGCCGGCAACCGCGCAGATGGCAGCCATCGGCCACAGAACCTCCGTAAACGGCACAATGGTGAGGAAATCAAGAGAGCCGGTATTCTGGATGGCAGTCCGGATTGCCTCATAAAGGCCCCACTCCAGGAAGAAAGAGAAGACCGCGCCGAACAGCCCCAGCAGGAAGCCCTCCACCACAAAGGGCAGACGGATGAAGCTGTTGGTCGCACCGACCATTTTCATGATGGCGATTTCTTCACGCCGGTCAAACATCGCAAGACGGATTGTATTGGAAATAATGATCAGCGAGACAATCAGCAGTACGGCGGAAATCGCCATCGCAGCAATATACAGCACGTTCCGAACCGTGGACAGCCCGGCCGCGACCTCCGGCTGCGCGTGGATCTCCGCGACGCCGGGAAGCTTGGAGAGCGCCTCGATGGTTTCCGTGAGTTTGCCGTTGTCCTCCAGCGTGACAATATACTGATCCCGCATCGTCTCTGCGGTTACGCCCTCGTACATGGCCTGATTGTATTCGTCGATAAATTCCTGGAGCGCCTGCTCACGGGAGACAAATTCCGCATTCGCCACATTATCGACCAGATTGATCTGAGACCCGACGCTTTTGGCCTGCGCGGAGGTATAATTCTCGTCGATGCAGACCAGAATCTCATTCTCCTGCTGCAGCTCCTCGACAATCAGATCCAGATTATATGTAATCAGTCCGAAGCTGGTGACGATCACAAGGCACGCGACCGTAATGCAGATCGCGGCGAAGGACATAAATCCGTGCTTGAACAGGGCGCGCACGCCTTCGCTCAGCAGGAAGCTGAAATTATTGTTCTTCATAATTGTAGTACCCGTCCATTCCGTCGCTGATGACTTTGCCGTTGTTGATGGCAACGACCCGCTTGGTGAAGCGGTCAACCAGAGATTTTTCATGCGTAACGACCATGACCGTCGTTCCCAACGCGTTGATCTGCTCCAGCAGCAGCATGATCTCAAAGGAGCGGGCGGGATCCAGGTTGCCCGTCGGCTCGTCCGCGATGATCATGGTCGGATTGTTGATGAGCGCGCGTGCGATGGCCACACGCTGCTGCTCGCCGCCGGACAGCTCGTTCGGCAGACGGCGCGCTTTGTTTTCCAGTCCGACCAGCTCCAGCACATAGGGCACGCGCTTTTTGATCTCCTTGGTCGACGCGCCGATGACGCGCATGGCAAAGGCAACGTTCTCGTAGACCGTCTTGTTTTCAATCAGGCGGAAGTCCTGGAAAATGACGCCGAGCGTGCGGCGCATATAGGGGACGGAAGAACGCTTGATGGACTCAAGCTTATAACCGTTGACCAGAATGGAGCCGGAGGTCGGCTTCAGTTCTGCGGTCAGCAACTTGATGATCGTGGATTTGCCGGAACCGGACTGGCCGACGAGAAAAACGAACTCTCCGTCGTCGATGTGCATGTCGATACCGTTGAGGGCATGCGTTCCGGTTTCGTAGGTTTTGGTAACATTTATCATGTCAATCATAGTAACACCCAGACTCTTTAAAGCATGTGATTCTCGCGGGAAGCGAGGTATTTTTTGACCATGAGCGCGACCTTGAAGATAATGGCATCATCAAATTCACGCAGGTCAAGGCCGGTCAGCTTCTTGATCTTCTCAAGGCGGTAGACCAGCGTGTTGCGGTGGACAAACAGCTTCCGGGACGTCTCGGAGACGTTCAGGCTGTTTTCAAAGAACATGTTGATGGTGAAAAGCGTCTCCTGATCGAGAGAGTCGATGGAGTTCTTCTTAAACACCTCGGAGAGGAAAATCTCGCAGAGCGTGGTCGGGAGCTGATAGATCAGCCGGCCGATGCCGAGATTCTCATAGTTGATAATGGTCTTTTCCGTATCGAAAACCTTGCCGACCTCAATGGCGACCTGCGCTTCCTTATAGGAATCCGCAAGCTCACGCAGATGCTCGGAGATGGTGCCGATACCGATGGTCGTGCGGACGAACAGCTCGGACTTCAGGCGCTCCTCAATGGTGCGCGCAAAGCGGGTCAGGTCGTCGGCCGTCGTATCCGCGGGAACCTGACGGACAACGGCAATATCCGTTTCATT
The DNA here is from genome assembly GCA_905215665.1 of uncultured bacterium. GTDB lineage: Bacteria > Bacillota > Clostridia > Oscillospirales > Oscillospiraceae > JAZOXB01. Next base: position 2,893 of record CAJMQR010000079.1, read on the forward strand.
GACGTTGATGACAAAGTCCTGCTGCGAATCGGGGAACATGCTCTGCAGCAGCTCAACAACACTGACGTCCGCCCTGCCAAGCTGGCGGATCAGGAACACAACGCGGGGCAGCTCCGTCTGAAAATGCAGCTCCTTCGCCCGGATATAGATATCTCCGGGCAGAATGTTGTCGGTAATGATGTTTTTGACAAAGGTTCCCCTGTCGTGCTTCTCCTCATAATACGTTTTCGTGAAGCTCAGGGACACCTGCGCCATACGGCAGGCGCACAGCGCCGCGCCGTCCGTCCCCTTTGTAAAGACGGAAAAACCGTAGGTCGGATTCCATCCCTTCAGCGTGAGGAAGGTATACTCCCCCCAGAAAACGGGAGCGTCCGGCATTGCCGCGATGGCAGTTGCTGCATCCGGCCATTTTTCTCCGATCAGGGCAGCGTCGCTGCTGGAAATCACGACGCCGTCCGTATCCACCACGCCCATGGGAACACCGGCGGCCTCGCTGAGCTGTGTCACAACACCCTGAAAAATACGACTGGACATATGCGTTGTCCTCCTTACCATTGAAAGAAAATGTCGATATTCGGCAAAATTCAATAGTATAATACTATCTTTTTCGTCAGAATGCAATAGGTGTTGAGCATTTTATTTCAAAATATAGCAGCATTTTTAGATGTTTTTCATAATTCCTTCGTCAATATGGCCAAAATCATCCCTTCCAGTTTTTGCACATTGAATCAAATTCGGATTTAATCTGCTTCGTCAAATTGAACAGACTCCAGGGCTTTGATTTCTTCATCAGTAACTTCACGCGTCATTCCAAGCGGCAGCTCTCCGAGCTGCAGGCCGCCCTCCGAGAGCCGCCGGAGATAGGTGACCGGCTTTCCCCTGCTGGCCAGCATACGCCGGACCTGATGGTATTTCCCCTCGCAGACATACACAAGGCTTTTTCCCTCCCCCAACGGCGCAAGGACTGCCGGGAGACACCGCGTTCCGTCGCGCAAAACACAGCCTGCGTGGAAAGCGTCAACGTCGGAGGCATCCGCCGTCCCCTCATGCTCAGCGTAATAGCATTTTTCCACGCCGCGCCGGGGCGAGAGCAGACGGTGCGCAAGCTGACCGTCGTTCGTCAACAGAAGCAGCCCCTCCGTATCCTTGTCCAGACGCCCGACGGGAAAAAGGCCGCGGTATTGCGGCGGCAGAAGCTCCATGACGGTTCGGTCGCGCGGGTCGGAGGTGGAGGTGACATAGCCCGCCGGCTTGTTCAGCATCAGGACGATCCGCCGCGCGCCGCCGACACGCACCCCATCCAGAAAGATTTCATCCGTCTTTTCGTCCACCTTATATTCCGGTTCCCGGATGACGGTATTCCCCACCTGCACCCGACCCGCGCGGATGATCTGCCGCAGTTGACTGCGCGAAGCGACCTTGCTGTCGGAAAGAAACTTATCCAAGCGCTGCATTGTCTGATCTCCCTTCGGAATATTTGTCCAAAACCGGACATACAGTGTATCACATCAATCACTTCTGGGGGGAATTCCATGTTTGTTATGACTGCAAAAATATCAAAGCCCAAGCTGATCGCCGCAGCCATCGTCCTCGTCGCGGTAATTCTGCTGATCGTTCTGCTGGTCAGCGGTGGCAGCGGCAAAAAGGCTGCGCTGGAAGCCGCGCCTGCCGGGGCCACCAATGACGAGCGGGTCGCATTTCTTGCCACCTTCGGCTGGAACGTCAACGCGGAGCCGAAGGAGGTGCAAAAAGTCCGGATCCCGGAAAACACGGACAACAAGGTCTTCAGCCGCTACAATGAATTGCAGCGCAGCCAGGGCTTTGATCTGTCCGCTTTCGGCGGAAAAGACGCCATGCGCTATGTGTATGAGATCCTGAATTATCCGGACGCGGCGTCACCGGTCTATGCCAGCATTCTCGTCTATGAGGGACATATCATAGGCGGCGACATTACCAACACCGCGCCGGACGGCAAGATCCACGGCTTCGCCATGCCGACCTCTCCCTCCGCCACTACGCCCACGGAACCGGAGGAATCCACCGACGGCTCCGCTTCCTCCGACACGGGCGAAAGCACGGAACCGGCCGAGCCAAGCGCCTCGTCCGCTTCCTAGGGAAGCTCTGATTCAATCAACAAGAGTGGGCGGTGAGAGATTTTTCGTCAAG
>CAJMQR010000080.1 GCA_905215665.1 uncultured bacterium
CGGTCGATGAGGAAGGGATCCGTGACGGGATTCGTCTCGCTGGCAAAGATGACCAAAGCGTCAAGATTGCTCACCGCCGGGCGCACAAAGGCATTGCGGCGCGGAAGGACGTCCTCGATCATGCCGCGGCCACCCTCCACGGAGCAGTTTACAAAGTCGCCGACCAGCGGTGAAAGGCGTTCCCTGCGGAACCGGCCTCTCGCTCTGCACTCCACAACGTTCCCCTGTCCGTCGCGCACATAGTAAAAGCCACTGAGCGCTTTTACGATCCTTCCGCCGAATGTTTCCGCCATTGTCAACCTGCCGGATTCTCGGAAGGCTGCGTCGGCTCCGTGGAAGGCTGCGTCGGTTCCGTTGGCGGCTGCGTCGGCGGATCCGTGGGCGCGGGGCCGTCGGAGACCTCAAGGATCACGATGGTGTCCTTCGGCACCTGTGTGTTCGGCTCTTCACTCTGGCTGATCACGCGGTCCTTTTCCTCTTTCTCGTTAAAGACACGCTTGATCTCGTATTTCAGGTTGTTCTCCCGCAGGAGCTTGATCGCGTCCATGACGTCCAGCCCCTTGACGGGGGGGACGTTAACCTTTCCATTGCCCTTGCTGACATAGACCGTGACGGACTGCCCCTTGCTCAGTTCGCTGCCGGAGGCAGGCTCCGTGCGGGTCACGCTGCCCTCCTCGACAGTATCGCTCTCCTCTTCCAGGAAGGTCACCTTCAGGTTCAGGCCCATCGCCTTGAGCAATGCGTCCGCATTGGCCTTGGTCTGCTGTTTCAGCTCAGGCATTTTCGTGGAGCCGAGGCTAACGTAAAGCGTGACCGCCTGATTCTTGGTCAGCTCCGTGTCCGCGGCAGGCTCGGTGCGGGTGATATAGCCCGCCGGAACCGTCTCGCTCGGTTCCTCCTTGGTTGTGATCTTCAGGCCCAGATTCATGGCGTTGAGCTGCGCTATCGCACTGGTGTCCGTCTGGTTGACCAGATTGGGCATCTTGTTCGTCTCCTCGCCGAGACTGACTTTCAGCGTGACGGTTCTGGTCTTGCCGCCCTTGACCTTGTCGTATGCCTTTGGCGACTGGTCGTAGACCTGTCCTTTGGGATAATTCTCGTTGTAGTCGTAGGTCGCGCCGGCAAGATCGATGTTCAGCTCGGGGTAATCATCGGGATTGATCTTGTCGATTTCCATGCCGACAAAATTCGGCACGGTGACGGTATCGACCGTACTAACGGGTTCCTTTCCCCCGCCGAAGAGGGTGACGGCCAGAATAATCAGCAGCAGGACAACCAGCGCCGCACCGGCCGAGATCAGAATAACCGCCAGCTTCCGTTTCTTCTCCGCAGCCTGCTCCGCCTCCCGGCGCTCGCGCTCCGCGCGGCGTTCCTCCGGCGTGCGGGAATTGTTCTTGCTGCGCGCGGCGGCATAGCGTTCCGCCTCCGAGCGCGCGGGCGCAGGGTAGGCAGGACGCGGTGTATGGGCCTGTACGGAAGTCTCCGGCGCGACGCCGCCGAAAGAAAGGAAGGTCATCCCGGGGTTCTTGCGGAACTCCTCCATATCGTGCAGCATCTCCGTGGCGGAGCCGTAGCGTTCGTCCGGGTTTGCGGCCATTGCATGCATGGTGATCTGTTCAATCCCGCGGGGAATTCCGTCCGCAATCTCACCAGGCAGCGGTGCGCCGCCGTTGATGTGCTGAATCGCCACGGATACCGGCGTTTCACCGTCGTAGGGTGTACGGCCCGTCAGCATCTCATACATGACGACACCGAGAGAATAAAGGTCGGTGCGGTTATCCACATGCGCGCCCTTCGCCTGCTCCGGCGAAATATAATGGACAGAGCCGAGCGCTTCCCGCGTCAGGGTATTCTGCGCGGAGCCGATACGGGCAATTCCAAAGTCCGCGACCTTGATGCTGCCGTCCTTGAGAATCATGATATTGTGCGGCTTGATGTCCCGGTGGATGATGCCGCGGCTGTGGGCATGCTCCAGCGCCTTTGCGATCTGCATGGAGAAATGCAGTGTTTCGCGCCAGTTCAGGCGGCCCTTTTTCTCAAGATACTGCTTGAGCGTAATACCGTCAATCAGTTCCATGACGATATAATCCACGTCGCCGGAACGGGAGACATCGTAAACGCTCACGATATTGGGATGCGACAGCATTGCGACAGCCTGAGACTCCGCGTGGAATCTCCTGCGGAACTCCTGATCGCGGGAAAACTCGTCCTTCAGGATCTTGATCGCAACCAGGCGGTTCAGACGGTGGCACAGCGCTTTATACACGACCGCCATACCGCCCGTACCGATCACTTCCAGAATCTCATAGCGATTGTCCAGCAGTCTTCCTATGTAATTATCCATATTAACTCCTATCTGCTGTTCGTTCTCGTCGGTGAACGAAGACCGAAATGTCCAGCCGCGGGGCAGCGGCAATCTATGTTAAAGTGCGATCAGCACCGAAGTTACGTTGTCGGGAGCGCCGCGCTCCTTCGCAATCTGCAGAAGGCGCTGGCAGCAGTCCTCCTTGTGTGCGCCGTGTACCACTTCAAAAAGGATCTCCTGATCCGCCATCTGGTTGGACAGGCCATCGGTACACAGAAGCAGGGCGTCGTTTCTGCCAAGCTGCAGCGGAAAGACATCCGCGCAGACCTGTTGTTCCGTACCCACGGCGCGCGTGATCAGGTTCTTGCCCGGGTGGTTCTTTGCCTGTTCCGGGGTCAGCTCCCCGCGCTGCACCATCAGCTCCACCAGGGAGTGGTCTACCGTGACGCAGCGTATGCCGTCCGCGTTGAGAAGGTACGCGCGGCTGTCGCCGATATTCAGCACCGTGGCAGCCATGTTTTTCAGGATCAGCGCAGCCACCAGCGTCGTCCCCATCCCCGTGAATTCATCGCTGAGCTGGGAATGCTCGAAAACGGTGGTATTTGCCAGCGCCGCCGCGCTGCGGAGCATTGCCTCCGTCTGCTTCGGTTTCATGCCCGCCTGAAAGGAGCGCTTGACCTCTCCGGTAAATACCTCGCAGGCAAGACGGCTGGCGACATTGCCGGATTTCGCCCCGCCCATGCCGTCGCATACCACGGCAAGCATCGCGTCTTCCGGCAGCCGCTCAATGAGGTAGTAATCCTGATTCTGCTCCCGGACGTTTCCCTTGTCCGACAGGCCCCATGCTTCCATATTCACTGCTCCCTTCCATCCGTCTTTTGCTCGAACTTCCTTCTCAGCTGCCCGCAGGAGGCGTTGATATCGCTGCCAAGGGTGCGGCGCACCGTTGCCGGGATTCCGTTGTCCTCCAGCGTTTTCTGAAAAGCCTGTACTCTTGCAGGCAAACTTGGCTTTAAGGGGCTCTCCTCAATGTTGTTCAGAGGGATCAGATTGACATGTGCCGCGATTCCCCTGAGCCGTCTGACGAGAAGCTCCGCCATTTCCTGAGAATCATTGACATCTCTAATCATAGCATATTCGAAAGAGATTCTTCTACCCGTCTTTTCAAAGTATTTTTTACAGGACGCCAGAAGTGTCTCTATGGGATACCGGCGGTTGACCGGCATAATCCGGCTGCGCACGGCATTGTCCGGCGCATGGAGGGAAACGGACAGCGTCAGCTGCAGGTTTTCCTCCGCCAGCCGCTCAATACGGTCGGCCAGACCGCAGGTGGAGAGGCTGATGTGGCGCATACCGATGTTCATTCCCTTGTCCGAATTGACCAGCTCCAGGAAACGCAGCACCGCGTCATAGTTGTCCAGCGGCTCGCCTATGCCCATCAGGACGATATGGGAAACCGGCAGGCCGGAATCAAGCTGCGTAAACAACACCTGGTCCAGCATCTCCGCCGGCGTCAGGCGGCGCACCAGCCCGCCCTTGGTCGAAGCGCAGAAGGCGCATCCCATGGGACAGCCGACCTCCGAAGAGATGCAGACGGTATTGCCGTAGTGATAGCGCATCAGGACGCTCTCAACACAGTTGCCGTCGGACAGGCGCCAGAGATATTTGATCGTGCCGTCCTTTGCAGAGACAAGCTTTCGCGCCACCGAGGGCGAAGTGATTCGGTATTCCGCCGCCAGCCGCCCGCGCAGGTCTCTGGACAGGTTTGTCATTTCGTCAAAGCTCCGCGCGCCGCGGTGCAGCCAGGAGAAAATCTGTCCGGCGCGAAAGGCCGGCTCTCCCAGATTCTCCAGTTCCTGCGTCAGCTCCCGGAGCGTCATGGATTTGATATCCTTCACAGCTTCCTCCTGAGTTTGCAGATGAAAAAACCGTCCGTCCCGTGATCGCAGGGCAGCAGCGTCGTCATTGCGCCGCAGGGGATCCCGGAACCCTCCGGAAAGCGGACAGCTTCCGGCTCATAATCCGGATTCTCCCGCAAAAATGCCTCCACCACATCTTCATTCTCACGCCGGAGGATCGTGCAGGTGCTGTACAGAAGCACGCCGCCTCTGCGGACATACTGCGCCTGCTGCGACAGGATCGCAAGCTGGAGCTGCTGCAGGGATTCCGTTTGCTTCAGATCCTTATAGCGGATGTCCGGCTTTTTTCGGATGACGCCGAGGCCGGAGCAGGGCACGTCCGCAAGAACCGCGTCCATGGCGTCCTGCCATTGCAGAACGGGCGCGGAGGCGTCCTGCAGGCGAGTGCGCAGGATGTCTATGCCCAGCCGCTGGGCGCCGCGTTCAATGAGTCCCAGCTTGTGCACATGGATATCGCAGGAGATTAAGCTCCCGCGGTTGTGCATATCGATCGCCGCCGCGAAGCTCTTGCCGCCCGGGGCGGCGCAGCAATCCAGGACACGCATTCCCGGCTCCAGTCCGGCGGCATACACCGCCAGACGGGCCGCCGCGTCCTGCACATAACACAGGCCCTTTTGAAAGGGCGGAAGCTGCTCCATACTGCCGGTCCCCCGCACCGTCAGGCAGTCGGGAAGCCACGGATGCGGAGCGCACTCCACGCCGGAGGCCGTCAGCGCCTCCGCCGTCTCCTGCGCGGTCGCTCTCAGGCGGTT
>CAJMQR010000081.1 GCA_905215665.1 uncultured bacterium
AAAAAACGGGGCTTGTGAAAAAAATTGCAAAAAACCAAAAAAAAGTATTGATTTTATGGGAAGCGACCGTTATAATAGATTTCTGCATGAGGTTAAATACATGGTTTTTTAGATAAACGCCATCGGAGGAGGTGTAATCCATGCCCAATATCAAGTCCGCGAAGAAGAGAGTTGCTCTTTCCAAGGTCGCCAACGAGAGAAACAAGATGGACAAGTCCGCGCTCAAGACCACCATCAAGAAGTTCGACGCTGCTGTTGCAGAGGGGAACCGCGAGAAGGCTGACGCCGCCTACAAGGCAGCCGTCACCGCTGTTGACAAGGCCGTGAATAAGGGGATTCTTCATAAGAACAATGCAGCCCGCAAGAAGAGCAGCATGACTCTGAAGATGAACGCTCTGGCGTAAAAAAGCAAAAAATCCGCCTGATGGAAGTCTCCATCAGGCTTTTTTGCGTTGCGGCGGAGAGAAAATGACGTTATAATGGGAACAAAGGAAGGGAGGTGCGGATATGCCGGATCGCGAGGATTCCATTCTGACATTACCGGGAATCGGGCCCAAGAAGGCGGCGCTGTTTTCCAGACTGGGGCTGCATTCGCTGGGGGATCTGCTGCGCTTTTATCCCCGTGACTATGAGAACCGCACGAAGCTGGTATCGATTGCGGAGCTGGAACCGGGACAGCCCGCGTGCTTTCTTGCTTCCGTGATCTCCAACCCGCAGACACATGCCATCCCGAAACCGGGACGGCAGAGGCTGGAGGTGACAAAGGTTGTGGTCGCGGACGACACACAGCGCCTGCATCTGACCTTTTTCAACCAGGGATATCTGACGGAGAAGCTGCGCCGCGGCGATACCTACTGCTTTTACGGTGCGCTGAACGGGGATTTTCTGGGCTATGCGATGACAAACCCGGTGTTTGAGCCGGTGGAATCCGCGGGACTTCTGACGCGGCGTATTCTGCCCGTCTATCCGCTGACCGCGGGACTGAGCAATAAAATGGTAGTGCAGGCGGTACAGGCGGCGCTGGCGCGCGTACAGCCACAGGAGACGCTGCCGGAGCGTCTGCGCGCCGCATATGATCTCTGCGGCGCGCAGGAGGCAATCCGTGAGATTCATACGCCCAGCAGCGCCGAAGCGCTGGAGCGGGCACGGCGGCGTCTGATCTTCGAGGAGTTTTTTGTCTTTTCCGCCGCGCTCTGTCTGCTACGCGCCCGCCGGACGGTGCAGTCCGTGCCGCCGTATGAGAATACGGATCTGCGCCCCTTTGAAAACGCGCTGCCCTTCCGCCTCACCGGTGCGCAGCGCCGCGCGATCGACGGGATTCTGGAAGATTTTCGCGCGGGCAGACCTATGAGCCGCCTGGTGCAGGGAGACGTGGGCTGCGGCAAGACGATGGTCGCGGCCGCGGCTGCTTACTGCGCGGCAAAAAACGGGCGTCAGACCGCTTTGATGGCGCCCACGGAGATTCTTGCCCGGCAGCATTATGAGCGTCTGGAGCCGCTTTTCTCGGCTCTGGGCATATCCTGCGCGCTTCTGACCGGCTCCATGACGCCCGCGCAGAAGCGGGAATGCCGCCGGAGCATCGCGCAGGGAGAGGCAGAGGTCGTGATTGGTACGCATGCGCTTCTGACGGAGACGACCGTTTTTTCCAGGCTTGGCCTGGTCATCGCCGACGAGCAGCACCGCTTCGGCGTTGCGCAGCGGACGGCGCTGCTGGAGAAGGGAGAGCGGCCGCATCTGCTTCTCATGTCCGCCACACCCATCCCGCGGACGCTGGCGCTGCTGATGTACGGCGATCTGGAGGTGTCGGTGATCGACGAACTGCCGCCGGGACGGCAGGAGGTTGAGACCTTCCTGGTCAGCGAGAGCTACCGCGCGCGACTGAACGGCTTCATCCGCAGGCAGGCCGAGGAGGGGCATCAGTCCTTCATCGTCTGTCCTGCCATTGAGGAGGGGGAGACGGACGGCCTCAAGGCGGCGGAGCAATGGGCGCGGACGCTGCAGCAGCAGGTATTTCCGCAGCTTCGCGTGGCGCTTTTGCACGGAAAGATGAAGGGCTCGGAGAAGGAGGAGATCATGGGCCGTTTTGCCGCGGGAGAATTTGATCTCCTCGTCTCCACAACGGTCATAGAGGTGGGCGTGGATGTTCCGAACGCTACTTTGATGGTGATCGAAAACGCCGACCGTTTCGGCCTGTCCCAGCTTCATCAGCTTCGCGGGCGCATCGGCCGCGGGGAGGCGAAATCCTACTGCGTTCTCGTCTCGGACAACCGGAGTCCGGAGACGCTGCAGCGTCTGCGGGCGCTGTGCGCCACGCATGATGGTTTCCGCATTGCCGAGGAGGATCTGAAGCTGCGCGGGCCGGGAGATTTCTTCGGCAGCCGCCAGCACGGACTTCCGGTGTTCCGGATGGGTGATCTGGCGCAGGATCTTTCTCTGCTGCGTCAGGCGCAGGAGGCGGCGGCCAGAACGGTCGCCGATTCCGGGACGGCGCTCCCACCCGGTCTGTGCGAGGCCGTGCAGGCGCTCCTGCAGAACGGCAATTATGTTCTCAATTGAGCGTATGTCCACAGTTTTTTCCAGCAATCCGATGGGAATTTTGTATGGAATTCAGAAAGTTCAAATTTTGATTGTACAAATGAGGAAAATGTAGTACAATAATTAGACATAAAGAATTGGAGGAGACTCTGATATATGAAGAAACCGATCGTTCTGATTATTATGGACGGCGTAGGCCGGGGCGACGGCGGCAGCGGAGACGCTGTGAAGCAGGCGAAGACCCCCACGCTGGATCGTCTTCTTGCAACCTGCCCGCACAATTGGCTCAAGGCGCACGGCACGGCCGTCGGCCTGCCCAGCGATGATGACATGGGCAACTCCGAGGTCGGGCATAACGCGCTTGGCTGCGGCCAGATCTATTCTCAGGGGGCAAAGCTCGTCAACGAGTCCATTGAAAATGGCGCCCTCTTTGCTTCGGATACCTGGAAGGAACTGAGCGCCAACGCAAAGCAGGACAGCAGAGCCCTGCATTTCCTCGGCCTTCTGTCCGACGGCAACGTCCATTCCAACATCAGCCATCTGATCGCCATGCTGCGCCATGCGCATGCCGAGGGCGTGCGGCGCGTGTACTGCCACATCCTGCTCGACGGCCGCGATGTTCCCGCGACCTCCGCGCTGGACTATGTCCGGCAGCTTGAAGATGTGCTTAGGGAACTGCGGGCGGACGGCGCGGATTACCGCATTGCCTCCGGCGGCGGAAGAATGAAGATCACCATGGACCGCTATGAGGCCAACTGGCCCATGGTCGAGGCCGGCTGGCGCACCCATGTGCAGGGCATCGGAAGGCAGTTTGCCTCCGCGGAGGAGGCCATCGAAACCTACCGCGCGGAGACCGGCTGCATCGATCAGGATCTGCCCGCCTTCGTGATCGCGGAAAACGGCGAACCCGTGGCGAAAATCGCCAACGGCGACAGCGTCATCCTGTTCAATTTCCGCGGCGACCGCGCGCAGGAGATCTCTCTTGCCTTTGACCGTAAGGATTTCGACAAATTTGACCGCGGCGATTATACGGGCGTCAAATTTGCCGGGATGCTGGAATACGACGGCGACCTGAAGATTCCGACGCACTATCTGGTGCAGCCGCCCGTCATTCAAAATACGCTTACCGAGCTGCTGTGCGCCCACGGCCTGCGCGAATACGCCCTGTCCGAGACGCAGAAATACGGCCATGTGACCTATTTCTGGAACGGCAACCGTTCCGGTAAGGTCGACGAGAAGCTGGAGACCTATGAGGAGATTCCCTCCGACGTCATCCCCTTTGAACAGGCTCCCGCGATGAAGTCCAAAGAGATTACGGATCATATGATCGCTGCGATGGAGTCAAAGAAGTATGATTTCCTGCGCTGCAACTTCCCGAACGGCGACATGGTGGGGCACACCGGTGTGATGAGCGCCGTGATCACGGCCATGGAGTGCGTGGACGAGAGCGTCGGCCGCATTCTGGAGGCCGCCGACCGTCTGGGCTATCTTGTGCTGATCACCGCCGACCACGGCAACGCCGACCAGATGACCGAAACCAAGAAGGGAAAGACGTCCATCCGCACCGCGCACAGCCTGAATCCGGTTCCTTTTATCCTCTATGATCCGAAGGAAACGCACGTACTCAAGGAGGGCAAGTTCGGACTTGCCAACGTTGCTCCGACCATCGCCACACTGCTGGGCCTGGAAAAGCCGGCGTGCTGGGAGGAGAGCATGGTCTGATCGCAATCCGCAGAAAATGTTCTATTTTCGCTGAATGAAGGAGGTTTTTCCATGATTCGCCAGCAAACCGAATTGGGTGAGATCAAAGTCGGCAATAACGTCTACACGAACATCGCCGGCAATGCTGCGACAAGCTGCTTTGGCGTCAAGGGAATGGCAATCCGCTCCGTGACGGACGGACTTGTCCATCTGCTGCGCAGGGAGTCCATGGCCAAGGGAGTTCTCGTCCGCACGAACGACGACGGCACGATTTCCATTGAGCTGCACATCATCATCGATCAGGGTGTCAATATCCCTGCTTTGGGCGCATCCATCATCTCCGAAGTGCGCTATATCGTGTCGAAACAGACAGAAACAGAAGTACGGGAGGTCAATGTGATCGTTGACTCCATTGTAATCGACTGAGAGGCAGGTGTACCATAAGTGAGAAATACCATCGACGGGGCAACCCTTCGAAAAATGATCCTCAGTGCGGCTGCCTCCGTTGAGAACCATAAGCAGCAGATCAATGAGCTGAACGTTTTTCCCGTACCGGACGGAGATACCGGCACCAATATGAGCATGACCCTGAACGCTGCGGCGGACGACCTGCGCAAAGCCGGAGAGCTGACCCTGACCAAGGCTGCCGATAAGGTGGCGTCGGCCATGCTGCGCGGCGCCAGAGGCAACTCCGGCGTGATTCTGTCGCTGCTGTTCCGCGGCTTTGCCAAG
>CAJMQR010000082.1 GCA_905215665.1 uncultured bacterium
ATAGCTTTGGGGCCAGGCTCATCGCTTGACCCCAACATTTATTATAGAACCTTCTATAAAAGGAACCGGACGCTCAATCCGGTTCCCTGACAACATAAGAAAAGCAATCTGTTTTTTTCACACCCAGCCCTTTCAGCGCACGCAGCGTTTCCCTCCGCGACTCCGGCGTGTTGAAGCCCGGAATCAGCGGGACGCGGATCATTACACGTTCCGCACCCGCGCGGTCAAGAACGCTGCGCAGGTTCTCTCTGGCCTGCGAGCCGCTTTCGCCGGTATAGGCGCGGTAGACCTCCTCGTTCCAGTCCTTGATGTCTACAATAAAGCCGTCCACCGCATCGCAGCAGATTTCCAGCAGCTCCTTCGGGACATTCAGGCTCGTTTCGACGTACAGCTTCCACTGCGGGCAAAGTTTGCGGAATTCCGACAGGAAGGCCGCGTGCAGCAGCGGTTCACCGCCGCCGAAGGTCACACCTCCGCCGGTCGCGCGAAAGTACAGATCGTCGCAGCGCACCTTTTCATAAAGCTGCCGCGGCGTCACCCGCTCCGGCTTTCCCATCGCAAGCAGTTTTTTATTGATGCACCATTTGCAGCGCAGTGGGCAGCCCGCTCCGGCAACCAGCGTTGTCACGCCAGCGCCGTCGGTCTGCATCCGCAGGCGGGAAAGGGCAAGCAACGGATATGTTTTCACGGCGCCGATCCGCCGGAAGGTTCGGCTTCCTCTGCCGCTTCTTCCTCCCCCGAGGGGTCATACGCTACGTCGCCCTCTAACGGCTCTAATGCAGCCTCTCCTTCAAGGGTCATCACGCTCTGCGTATTCTGAACGAGACCGGCAATAGAATCATCAATCTTCGGCTCAACGCAGCCGCTCATATTCAGGGCGATCCCCGCGGCCACGGCGGAGACGGCCACCGCCTTGCCCATCCGCCTGCGCAGTTCAAGCTGCCGCTCCAGCTCCCGCAGCTCCTGCTCGCAGCGCGGGCAGGTACCACTGCACTCGCCTTTGTGGGTACATTCGCTGGTGACATATGGAATGTCGTTCTCTTCCGCAATTTTCTTGCGGATCTCCTTCAGAATCTTGCATTTCTTTTTTCCGAACACTTGGCATCCCTCCTGATTATCAGACGTTTGTTTCGTGATTCCGTTCCGAAACCTTCCAAAAAAGGCTTTCTCTGCCGAGAAAGCCTTTTATTCATGCAACTGCGTCGGAAAAAGGGCAGAGATTGCCTGCCTTGCGGCGGCCTGTTCCGCGCGTTTCTTGCTGCTGCCCGTTCCGCAGCCCACCGGCGCACCGTTCAGAGAAACCTGCACGGTAAACTCCTTGCAGTGGTCCGGGCCGCTCTCCCCGATCAGTTCATAGGAAAGGTGCTGCTCCTTTTTCCGCTGCACCAGCTCCTGCAACTCCGTTTTATAGTCGCGGGTTTTTTCCGCCTCGGCAAGCTGCGGCAAAACATGGCGCTGGATGATCCGCTTGGCCGCTTCAAAGCCGCCGTCCAGATAGGCCGCGGCAATCAGCGCCTCGACCACATCCGAAGTAATGCTCGCGCGGCGGCGGCCTCCCGTCTGCTCCTCGCCGTTGCCCAGCAGGAGATAATCGCCCAGAGACAGCTTCTCAGCAACCGCGGCAAGGTTCTTCTCGCACACAAGCTCCGCCCGGATGCGGGAAAGCTCCCCTTCCAGCTTGTTCGGGAACGTTCGGTAGAGAAAATCCGCCGTGACAAAGCCAAGGATGGAATCCCCGAGGAATTCCAGCCGCTCGTAACTCCGGAAGGCGTCTTTGTAAATCTCGTTTGCATAGGAGGTGTGGGAGAGTGCCATGCGCAGAAGCTCTTTGTTACGGTAGGTGTAGCCCAGCGCAGTCTCCAGATCACTCAGCATGCGGAACCTCCCTCGGAAGCGTCATCTTGGAGATATTCGCACGGATTTCCTCACAGAAGCCGCTCTTGACTGCGGTAATTGCCTGCCGCATTGCGCCGCGGATGGCAAGCGCATCGGAAGAACCGTGCGCTTTGATGACCGGCTTGTTCAGCCCGACCAGCACGGAACCGCCGGTTTCGCGGTAATCCATGGTCTTGCGGATCTTCTGAACCCCTTTTTTGCAGCACAGGTAGCCGATTTTGGAAAGAAGACTTCTGCGGAACATGTCCTTGATCATACGGGACATGAAGATCGCCGTTCCCTCGGTGCTTTTCAGAAGGACATTCCCGGAAAAGCCGTCTGCGACAATCACGTCCGCCGCGCCCGTCAGCACGTCGCGGGCTTCGATGTTGCCTGCAAACCGGATCAGTCCGGTTTGTCCCGCTTTGTCCAGCAGAGCATAGGCGCCTTTGTGCAGCTCGTCGCCCTTGGTGTCCTCCGCACCGTTGTTCAAAAGCGCCACGCGGGGCTGCGCAATGCCAAGCGCCTTTTGCGCATACAGAGCGCCCATGCAGCCAAACTGCATGAGAAACTCCGGTGTACATTCGATGTTTGCCCCCGCGTCGATCAGAATCGCGCCGTCCTTTTCCGTCGGAAGCAGCGGCGCAAAGGCCGCCCGGCGGATGCCGCGGATGCGCTTGACAAGCAGGGTCGCAGCCGTCAGGAGGGCGCCGCTGTTGCCCGCGGAGATAAAGGCGTCTCCCGCGCCGTCGGCAAGCATTTTCAGTCCGACTACCATAGAGGAATTGCGGTGCTGCTGCACAACCTGCGTGGGATCGGCATGCATATCCACCATATCCTCTGCGTTGGCAATCTCCACGCCCTCAGGGAGGTTGTCCAGGCCGTTGGCTTTCATACCGCGCAGAATCTCCTCACCCCGGCCGACAAGCACAACCTCCGTTTGAAATTCCTTCGCCGCGCGCAAAGCGCCCAGTACGATCTCGTCCGGCGCGTTGTCGCCGCCCATTGCGTCAATGATGATCTTCATGCCTGCTGCTCCTCTCTCTTTCGTCCCGTGATTGCGTCGATATGCGCCAGCGCACGCTCCGCAATGGCGAGATTTTTATTTGCTTTCCCTTTGATTCGCTGCTCCAGCGGCGCAATGATGCCGAAGTTGACGTTCATCGGCTGGAAACTGCCGATGGAGCTGTCGCTGATATAATGGCCCAGCGCACCGATGGCCGTCTCGCGTCCAAAGTCCGGCGGCGTCTGCCCCTGAAGCCGCGCCGCCATACTGACCGCCGCCAGATAGCCGGATGCACAGGACTCCACATAGCCCTCCACGCCCGTCATCTGTCCGGCAAAGGCCACCAGCGGATCGGCGCGGTTGGCGTAGGTCGCATCCAGAAGCCGGGGCGAATTCAAAAAGGTATTGCGGTGCATCACGCCATAGCGCACATATTCCGCGTTTCGCAGCGCAGGGATCATGGAAAACACCCGTTTCTGCTCCGGAAAGCGCAGATGCGTCTGGAATCCGACCAGATTATAGATGTTTCCCGCCGCATTGTCGCGGCGAAGCTGCACCACGGCATAGGGCTCTTTCCCTGTTCTGGGATCGCGCAGGCCGACGGGCTTCATCGGGCCGTAGCGCAGTGTATCCATTCCGCGGCGCGCCATGACCTCCACGGGCATGCAGCCCTCGAAGACACTACCGTCCTCAAAGCCATGAACCTCGGCCTCCTGCGCTGACGCAAGTGCCTGCACAAACGCCTGATACTGCTCCCTGTCCAAGGCGCAGTTGATATAATCCGCGCTGCCGCGGTCATAGCGGGAGGCATACCACGCGCAGTCCATATCCACGGATTCCAGCGTGACCAACGGCGCAGCCGCATCAAAGAAATGCAGATACTCGGCATCGCCGAAATACCGCCGGATCGCCTCCGCCATCGCGTCTGAGGTCAGAGGGCCTGTGGCAATGATGACCGGCCCCTGCGGTACCTGCGTGACCTCGCCGGAAATCACGTCAATATTCGGATGTTCCCGCACCTTCCGCGTGACCATTGCCGAAAAGCCGTACCGGTCCACCGCAAGGCAGCCTCCGGCCTCCACTCTCGTCGCATCGGCGCAGGAAAGGATCAGGCTCCCGACCCGGCGAAGCTCCTCTTTCAGCAGACCGACTGCGTTCTCCAGCCTGTCACCGCGAAGGGAGTTTGAGCAGACTAACTCCGCAAAATCCGCGCAATGGTGGGCAGGCGACATTTTTGCCGGCTTCATCTCGTGCAGTTCTACACGAAAGCCGCGCTCAGCCAGCTGCCACGCCGCCTCGCTCCCGGCAAGCCCAGCACCGATTACCTTGACTTTCATCATTCTTTCTTTTCCTTCGTGGTTTTCCGCGTTCTTGTCTTTTTCTCCGGAGCTTTCGGTTTCTCCTCTGCGGGCTTCAGCTCCTCCGCGGATTCCACCGTATCCGTGGTGGCCTTCGGCATCCGGCGTTTATAGCCGCGTTTGTCCTCCGGCAGGAAGTTCTGGCAGTTCTCGTTGATACAGAAAGGCTTCATCGCGCCGCGGCCGGATTTTTTGAACATGGTCTGTCCGCAGAACGGGCAGTCGTTCTCCGTCGGCACGTCCCACGTCATAAAGCCGCAGTCCGCGCCGCGCTCACAGGCGTAATAGACATAGCCTTTTTTCGACTTTCGCTTCAGAATTCCGCTGCCGCATTTCGGGCAGCGCCCGGGCATACGCTCGACGATGGGCATGGTGAATTTGCACTCCGGGAAACCGGAGCAGGCCAGGAAACGACCGAAGCGGCCGCTTTTGATCAGCATCGGCCTGCCGCAGATCTCGCACACCTCGTCCGAAACTTCATCCGGCACCTTGATGCGCGTGCCCTCCAGCGCCTTTTCCGCGGAGAGCATCTCCT
>CAJMQR010000083.1 GCA_905215665.1 uncultured bacterium
GGGGAGCCATACGGCTCCCCTTTTGTTGTACGGCGTTGGTAAATGCCGGTGCGTCAAGAACTGCATGAGACGGCTTTTGTGGCTCTTTGCCACAAAAGCAAGCAGCGGCACCTTCTGAATGAAAACCAAAGGTTTTTATTCAGAATTCGTATCAGTTGGTGGTGATACGGATTACCACTTCGGTCGTTTCTCCGAACACGGCCTGATTGCTCTCGTTCAGGCCCTCGGTGCTCAGACTGACAAGCGTCTTACCCTGTGTAAGGAGATCCGTGATAACGGTGCTCTGGAACTGCGCATAGTCCAGAATTTCGTCCGCGGCGCCTCTGTATTTCTCCTGCGCGGAAAGCTCGCCGTTGACATAGATGCTGACGTGAATCGGCTTGATCACAACATATTCCACATAGATTTCCTCGGTGCCCGCGGGGATGACCTGCTCCAGCGGACGGCCGAACTTATCCTGCATGACGGTGTACTCCTCGCCGTCGAGCGTGATGCTGAGGGTGGTGAAGATCTGATTGGAGAGATCCCACTTGCTCGCCATGACGTATTCCTGTGCGGCTGCATCATACTTGAGCTTCGGGCTGCTGTTCCACTGCGGATACTTATGCACCAGCTTCACCGCTGCGTCCTCGACAAGGGTACCGTCATGATATTTCAGCGTCACATGGATGCGGTTGCGGAGGTTCAGGCCGAGAGACTGCGTGGCCTTGACCGGTTCCTGCGTTCCCTTGGTCGCGGTGGCGGTGAGCTTCAACTGATAGTAGGCGCCGGAGATCTTTACGACCTCATAGCGGAAGGTCGTGGTCTTGCCGTCCTCGCTGACGGAGGTGTCGGTCAGCCGGAATGCCGGAACTGCAGCGCCCTTGTTGTCCGTCAGGACAAGCTGGATATCGGCGGAGGTATTGGCCGTCGCAGTCACGGTAAAGGTATCGTGCAGGAACAGCAGCGTGCCGTTTTTGACGCTGGTCCTGACGGTGACGCCGGTCAGCTTTTCCTCCCACTGAGCGGTGTACGTAACGTCCTCCGTAACGGTTTGCGCGACTTCGGGCGTCCAGCCGAGGAACACATAACCCTCGCGTTCGGGCGAACCGTTAAAGGCCGGCGTGGCTTCGCCCTCCTTGACGGTATAGCTCTGGTTCTCGAAGATCTCCTCGCCCTCGACGCCGTCGGTGTAGGTCACGGTGTATTCCCTGACGGGAGCGGTGTGGGTAATGTCAATGTACACAGGGGCATTGCTGCTGACAAAGAACCATCTGGTGCCGTTGTGGAACCATTTGAAGGTCTGGGTTTCCGGTTCGCCCTCGCAGAGGTAATGCGTGCCGCAGTCGGCGGCCAGAGCCTCGTTGTAGGCGTTCAGATAGGCGTCCGCATAGACGGTCATCTCACACATCCAGGGGTACTGATTCGCGGGAGCGGCCTTGATGCTGCCGTCATTGGCGACGACTTCGCCAAAGGAATAGCCGCCCTCCACCTCGGTGAGGTAGTCGAACCACGCGCCGTGATCGTACAGGTTCTCTGCACACCACATATAGACGGCGCCCTTGGAGCTGCTGGTGCTGTTGACATAGTTGCGGAAGCGCTCCGCATCGGTCTCGGTGGGCTTCTCCGGCGCCCTGACCTCATCTTCGGTGACGTTCACGGTAAAGGTCGCAGTCTCCTTATACCATCTGGTGCCGCCGGAGACATTGACCAGACCGTAGTTGTAGAAATAGGTCAGCTTGACCGTAGTGGTGCCGGTATGCAGCGTCTTATAGTTGAACTGCAGGCAGGGAGGCACCGTGGTAAAACCGCCGCCGTTCCATCCGTTCAGGGAAAAAGAGCACTCGCCGATGATGTCCGGGTTGGACACTTCTACGCTTCCCTCGGCAGGAATCATGTAGTTCACGGGGGTTACGGTGCCGATGCCGACCAGCGTGTTGCGGGGCAGCCGCTGATAGTTCGCAACGGCATTGCGCGCCTTGGTGATGGAGCCGGCGTCAAGGTCGTAGAGGTCGGTGTAGCTGGAGGGCGTTCCCATTTCGAGGACGGCGTCTCCCAGTTTGCTGTTGTCCAGGGTGACCTCAGGCTGACCGGCAGCCATGATCGTGGGGATCATTGCGCAGATCAGGGTCACGATGAGCAGGAGGGAAAAGATTTTTACAGGTTTTTTCATTCCAATTCTCCTTTTCATTTTTGAAGTGTTTACTACATAATAAAGTATAGCGCCTGAATCCCCGGATTTCAAGAGAAAAAAGCAAATTTATGTAGAATTATACATTTCATCCCGCCATTTGCTTCGGAGCAAAATTACACGTCACGAAAAGGCGTGGAAAAGCGGATGCTGGAGGGAACCTGTTTCCAGCCGGCCCCTCCTCCTTTCCGGGAGGCGGTCTTTTCCTGTCCAGCTCTTGCAAATTCCCCGGATTTACGCTACAATAAACTTCCATAGAACTCTTGGGCAAAGGGAGGCCATGTCATGCTGTCACAACACAGAATCGCCCTGCACCGTATTCCGGAGCTGGGCTGCAGGCTGCCGGAAACGGCCGCCTACCTGCGCGGCATCCTGTCCGGGCTTTCCTGCCGGGTGTTTTCCCCGTGGGAGAGCGCGGTCTGCGCTTTTTTCGACTACGGCCGGCCGGAGACGGCCGCCTTCCGCAGCGATATGGATGCGCTTCCCCTCCAGGAGACGTCCGGTCTGCCCTTTGCCTCCTGCCATGCGGGCAAAATGCACGCCTGCGGCCATGACGGACACATGTCCATTCTGCTTGGGCTGGCGGAGCACCTGTCGCGTGTCAGACTGCGTCCGGAGCGGAACGTCCTTTTGATCTTCGAGCCGGCGGAGGAGACGACCGGCGGGGCAAAGTCCCTCTGTGAATCCGGGCTTCTGGAGGAATATCATGTTACGCGCATCTACGGCCTGCATCTCTGGCCGGAGCTGCCAAGGGGAACCGTCGCCTCCCGCGCGGGCGGGATGATGGCGCGTTCCTGCGAGCTGACGGTGGAAATTACCGGCAAGCCCATCCACATCGCCCGTTACCGCGAGGGACATGACGCCCTGCTGGCAGGCGCGCGTTTTCTGGAAGCTGCCTATGCCCTCGCGGAGGGCCGCCCCTGCCTGCTGCGCTTCGGGCAGATGCACAGCGGCAGCGCGCGCAACGCCGTCAGCGGCCACACCCGCATGGAAGGTACCCTGCGCTGCTTTGACGACGTCCTTTTTTCGGAATTATGGGACGGGCTTGAGGGGCTGGCGGAAAAGCTCTCCGCCGAAACCGGCTGCCCCATCCGTCTTTCGCGCAGCGAGGGCTATCCCCCCGTGACCAACGACGCGGCGCTTCTTGCGCAGGCGCGGGAGCGCTTCCCCATCGCGCAGGCGGAGCCGACCTTCATCACGGAGGATTTTTCCGAATTTCAGCGCCGGGTGCCGGGGGTGTTTTTCCTTCTGGGAACCGGCGGACCGGCGCTGCATACGCCGGAGTTTGATTTTGACATGTCCGTTCTGGACACGGGTCTCGCGCTTTTCTGCGCGCTGCTGTAAATGACAGGAGGTAGCTTATGGTAAAACCCCTTCGCCGGCTGATCTCCAGTGCGGCCTTCCTGCTTCTGACGGGTCTGATGGTCTTTGCCGCAAAAAAATGGACGGCGGCCGTTTTCGCCTTTTATCCGAAGCTCTCAAGAAAAATTCTGGGCTTTCTTGCGGGCCTGACCTCCCCTCTGCCCATTGCCGTATGGGAGCTGGCCGTCTGCGCGCTGGTCGTCTGGCTTATCGTTTCCCTGATTCTTTCGCTGCGCAAGTCCCGCTTTCTGCGCTGGCTGACCGGCGTGCTGGAATTCGTCTGTGCGGCCGTGTTCGTCTTTGTTGCAATCTGGGGGCTGAATTATTTTGCTCCGCCCATGCAGGAACGGCTGGGCTTTGAGGTCGGTCAGTATACCGTGCAGGAGCTGCGCGAGGCGACGGAGTACTACCTGGGGCAGGCCAACGCCGCCTCGGAAAAAGTCCCCCGCGGGGCCGACGGCGTGATGCTGGAGTGCGACTTTTCCGAGCTGTCCGTGCAGGCGGGCGAGGGCTATCAGGTTCTGGCGCAGACGATGCCCTGTTTCGATGGTTCCACCGTGCGGGTGAAGAAGCTTCTGAGCAGTAAGCTCATGGGCGCCACCGGCACGACGGGGATTTTCATCGCCTTCACCGGTGAGAGCAGTGTCAGCTCCACCACCTTCACAACCTCCATACCATTTACCATGTGCCACGAGGTCGGGCACCGGATGGCCTTTGCGCGGGAGAATGAAGCCAATTTTGCCGCATTTCTGGCCTGCAGCGTTTCGGAGCGCGAGGTGTTCCGTTATTCCGGCTATTATTCCGCTTTCATCTACTGCTACAACGCGCTCTACCGCGCCGATCCGGAGGCCGCTCTGGAAGTCTGGTCGGACGCCTCCGCCGGGCTGAAGGCGGACGCCGCCGCCGCGCGCGCCCACTATGACGAGGTGGAAAACGAGAAGGTCTCCAAGGCTACATATCAGCTCTACGATTCTTACCTGAAAGCATTCTCCGTTGAATCCGGCAAGCAGTCCTACGGCGAGGTTGTGGATCTGCTGACGGCATGGTACTATACGGAAGTGAAGCAATAGCTTCATGACTTGCCACAGAGACAGGAATTTCATAACAAAGGCGCCGGAAGAAAACTTCCGGCGCCCTGCTTTTATATGTTTTCCTCCTTCAGCGTTTCCACGGGATTGTCCCTGCGGATCTTGCTGACAGCATAGAGCATGGAGACGAAAACCAC
>CAJMQR010000084.1 GCA_905215665.1 uncultured bacterium
TTGATGCTGAGGAGCATCAGAGTGTCCGTCCGGTCGCCGGAGGCATCCGTTCCGGCCAGAAGAATGGTGGAGCAGCCGCTCTTACGTGCCAGATCGCAACCGCTGTCTGTCGGCTGCTTTGCAATGAGAAACAGAATGCCTGTCAACAGAGCGCAAATCAGAATCAGTACCAGCGCAAACTTCAGCAATCCCCTCCAGAAACGGTGTTTTTTCTTGGGTTTGCGTTCGTCCATGTCGTCCTCTGATTCGTCATAGCCGCGGCGTTCTTCCTGTACACGGCCGGTGTCCTCCTGTACGGCGCGATAGCGCTGCGTTTCCTCACTTTGCACGCGGGAAGATCTTCGGGGTCTTTCCCATTCGGAATCCCCCGTTTCGGCTGCTTCCGGTACATCATACTGCGCACGGGAGCGCTGGGATTCGCGATGATAATCCGCGTTATAGGCGCGGATGGCCGGCTGCTGCCGCTGCGGCTTTCTCACGACATACTCCTCTCCGTTTTCCTCTTCTCCCTCGTACAGCTTATCTGCAAATCCCTTCTCATAGGGATCCTCTTCCGGGGAATCATTCAGAAACTTTTTGATATCTTCAAGAAACTGATCGTCAGAATCCATACGTTACACCTTCTTTTTTTGTGATGTGACTTTGTTTTGCATACATACCTTTATAATACTGGGGTTTGTGCCGCGATACGCTTCAGAATCGGGCTGGTTTCATTATATTGTCAAAGGCCTCTTTTGTCAATCATGTGATAGGATATGCAACAAGCCCACGCCGAAAGCGGCGTGGGCTTGGGAGACGGTAAGGCGCTACGTCCGCTGAAGAAGCATCTCCATCTGGCGCCGGTAGGTAAAGCGAAAGTAGAGTATCTCCGCTGCCGCTGTGATTGCCCAGGAGAACGCATAGAGCAGATACAGGGACAAAAGGGTTCCGAAATACGCAAACACCGTATATACCCAAATCACTCGAAACACGCAGGAACCGAGAATCACAATGACGGTCGGCACGACGCATTTGCCAAGCCCGCGGGAGGCAGCGATTGTGCAGTCCATGAAAGCCGAAATCCCGTAGGAGAAGCCCATCACGCGCAGGCGCGCCATTCCCTCTCCCGCCACCGCCGCGTCAGTCGTAAAGAGTGCCAGAAAGCTGCGGCCGAAGAAGACAAGGCACAAACCAATCGCGGTCCCAATCGCAAAGGAATAGCCGAGACTGATCAGATAGCTCCGGCGCACGCGGTCACGCCGGCCCGCGCCGTAGTTCTGCCCGATAAAGCTTGCGCAGGCGGTATGAAATGCCGCCATGACGTCATAGACCAGCCCGTCCGCATTGGCCGCCGCGGAGTTGCCCTCCACGACAACCGCGTCAAAGCTGTTGACTCCCGCCTGAATGAAAAGATTTGCGATGGAGAAAACGGCGTTTTGGAAGCCGGCAGAACAGCCCAGCGTCAGAAGCTGGCGAGCCTTTTCGCCGTGAAGCCGCAGATGGGAGATCCGGAGCGCATAATCCCTGCGGCACCGGAACAGGGCGGTCAAGATCAGGATCGCAGACAGATATTGAGTTAGGACGCTGGCCAGCGCCACGCCGTCCTCGCTCATTTGGCAGACAATGACAAAAAAGAGGTTCAGTCCGACGTTTAATACACCGGCAATCAGCAGATATATCAGCGGCCTGCGCGTATCCCCCGCCGCGCTCAGCACGGCGCAGCCAAAGTTGTACATCGCCATCGCCGGCATCCCGAGAAAATAGATGTGCAGATACAAAGTCGCCCCGGCAATCAGTTTCTTTTTTGTATGCAGCAGCAAGAGCAGCGGTCTTGTCAGACACAGCCCCAATACAAGCAGGAGCACTCCCATCAGCAGGCATAGGATCGCGGCGGTATGCACCGTCTGATCGGTGTCTTCACGTTTCCCCGCGCCAAGGCAGCGCGCCACCAATGCGTTTACGCCGCTCCCCATTCCAATCAGGAAGCCGGTAAACAGAGTAACCAGCGTTGCGGTCGAACCGACCGCGCCAAGGGCTTCCGGGCCGGAAAAACGGCCAGCAATGGCAATATCCGACATGTTGAACAGAACCTGAAGCACGTTGGAGAACATCAGCGGCAGGCTGAAGCGTAAAATCTGCCGACCGAGCGGCCCATGCGTCAGGCTGCCTTCTGCATTTGCCGACATGACATGCGTTCCTCCCCTTTGTAAACTCATCTCTCTGCGTCCTTGCCGCACAGCCTGACTAATATAGCACACGCCACCGTCCATAGCAACTGTTTTTCATAAGACGCATGGGAAAAGGAAAGAATATCGATAAAAAAATCTGTAGTTATCAAAATTTTTTGCGTTCATTTTCAGGATTTCTCTTGTAAAAAGCCAAAAAATTGTCACTGATATTCAAGATGCCACAGGAAATACTACGATCGAGGAATCAAATTTCTACATTTGATCACTCAGAACGAATAAGGAGATGAAAGCAATGAAAAGCAACAACCAGATCAACATTCCCGAAGCACGCGAGGCCATGGACAAGTTCAAGATGGAAGCTGCGAGCGAAGTCGGCGTCAACCTGAAGCAGGGCTACAACGGCGACCTGACCTCCCGTGAGGCCGGCAGCGTCGGCGGCCAGATGGTCAAGAAGATGATCGAGGCTTACGAGCGCAACCTGAAGTAATTCCCGCGGAAAAGGGCGGATACGGGTTTCCGTATCCGCCTCGGTTTTACTAATAACGAATCATTCCGGAAAACGGCGGATATGCTTCCCATATCCGCCGTTTTCCATATTTCCAGTGCGGCAGGCGCCTGATTCTTTGGGGAGGGTACACGGATTATTTCCGCAAGCCGACAGCTTCCGGTCCCGCAGGGATGACGAAACGTCAGAGACACAGAGGAAACCGCCCACTAATCCATGTACCCAAGGGGACTGTGCAAGGTTGTTTGTACCTTGTGTGTGCATTATAGCATACAATTCCATCTTTGTCAAATATATACAAGAAAAAAATGTTTCTTGTCGAATACAAGGGCAAAACGCACAAAGCGGGGTGCCTTATGAGTCCCTATTTCATCAGGCGAGGCAGATCTGCGAGGCGGTTCAACGCGGCATAAAGTGTTTCGTCCTTTTTTGCAAAATGGAGCCGGACGATTCCGCGGACGTCTTCCCGGAAGAAGGAGGAGCCGGGCACACAGGCCACGCCCACCTTCTGCGCCATCTCTTCGCAGAATTCCACGTCACTCTGCCCTTTTTTCATAAACCTGCCGATGTTGGCAAGAACAAAGTAGGCGCCCTGCGGGTCCGTATATTCAATGCCGAGGCTGTCGAGACCGCCTGTGAAAATCTCTTTCATGTGCGCATAATGAGCGGCGAATTCAACATAATAGCTGTCCGGCATTTCCAGACCGACGACGGCGGCCTCCATCAGCGGCGACGCCGCTCCGACGGCGTTGAAGTCGTGATACTGCTTGATTTTGTCCATGATCCGCTTCTCCGCGAGCGCATATCCCAGCCGCCAGCCGGTGATGGAATAGGTCTTGGAAAGGGAGCTGCAGGTAATCGTGCGCTCCCACATTCCCGGAAGAGTACACATGGAGATATGCTTGTGCGGGGCGTAAACGATGTGTTCATAGACCTCGTCCGTGATCACATATGTGTCATAGCGGACGGCCAGCTCCGCAATCCGGGTCAGTTCCTCGCGCGTGAAGACCTTGCCGCTGGGGTTGGAGGGATTGCAGATCAGGATTGCCTTTGCCCCCTGCCGCAGCGCATCCTCCAGAACGTTCGCATCAAAACCGAAATCCGGCGGCGCCAGCGGGACAAAGACCGGCGTGCAGCCGACAAGCAGAATCTGCGCGCGGTAGTTTTCAAAGTACGGAGAAAAGAGGACGACCCTGTCGCCGGGGTTGGTAATGGCAAACAGCGTGTCCACCATTGCCTCCGTCGAACCGATGGTCACGACCATTTCCGTTTCGGGGTCAGGTGCGATTCCCATGAAATGCGCGCACTTTTTCGAAAGTGCGCGGCGGAAATTCGGCGCGCCCATTGTGATGGGATATTGATGCGGCCCGATATGGCTGACCTCGGCCAGGCGGTCGGTCAAAGCCTTCGGGGGATCAAAATCAGGAAAGCCCTGCGCCAGATTGATGGCGCCACAGGCAAGAGAGATCCGGGTCATGCGGCGAATGACAGAGTCCGTAAACTGTTCCGCCGTTCGATTCAATTCCTGCATATTTTCTCCTCCTTTTGCCCTTTCAGGGAGAAAACGCCCCCTGCTTTTTGCAGAGGGCGCACCTCTATTTTTTGTTACTTTAGCACTTTTAATGGGTAAAGTCAATAGTTTGTTCCGGGAAAAATACATTCCTCTGTCTGGGAAAGAATCTGCAGCGTGTCCGTTGCGGAGATCTGCGCCACCGCAAGAGTATCTCCCTGTTCAAGCTGGATATCGGCGGCACGGAGAACGCTTCGGGAGACATATTCGGTCGGGATCTGCTCCCCGTTGTGCAGAATCACGCTGAAAGGCGTGAAATTCTTCCCGTCGAGCGTCAGTACCAGGTTCTCCGCATCATAGTCGGCATCGGTAATTGCGATTTCCGCCACACCGAGCCGCATCTGCGGCGGTTCCGGCGCTTCGGCGCAGTCTACGCAATAGCGCTCGCCGTAGAGCAGATCGTACTCCAGCAGCGTCAGATCGGACTGGTACTGCACATCT
>CAJMQR010000085.1 GCA_905215665.1 uncultured bacterium
ACAATTCTATTGAGAAACAGTATGAGGGCGGCAGCGGAAGGAAGCTTCCTTTCGCTGCCGCCCGGCTCTCTTTGCGCAGGGTCTTCCCCTTTTGGGGAAGCAAAAAGTTCCCCTTCCGGGGAACTTTTTGCTTATTTCTTCCTTGCGGCGGTGCGGATGTCGCCCACCATATAGAGGCTGCCGAAGGCCACCACCGCGTCGCTGCCGGAAGCCATGGAGATGGCCTTGCGGACGCCCTCCTCCACGGAGGCGCAGGCGGTCACCGGCTTGCCGAAGCGTTCCAGCATTTTCGCAAGTTCCTGCGCGGGCAGCGCGCGGGGATTGTCCGGGGTCACCGTGACGAAAGCGGAAAAATACGGCTCCATCAGGCGGTACATGTCGAAATAATCCTTGTCCGCCATGACGCCCGTCAGAGCGATCAGGCGGCGGCCGGAGAGGTACTGCTCCAGATTCTTCGCGAGCGCCGCCATGCATTGGGGATTGTGCCCGCCGTCGACGAAGAACACAGGCTCTCTGCGCAGCAGCTCAAAGCGGCCGGGCCAGCTTACCTGCTTCAGCCCCCGGCGAAGCTGCGCCTCGCTGATGTGCCAGCCCTTTGCCGTCAGCGCGTCCACCGCAGCGACCACGACGGCTGCGTTTCTGAGCTGGTGCTCGCCCAGAAGCGGGATCTCAAGCTCCTTCCGCGCGCCGAGATCGAACACCTGGCCGGAAAAATCGGCGCGCTTCAGACAGATTCCGTCAAAATCCGCCCTGTGCAGGCGCGCGCCGGTCTTCTTGCAGGCATCCTCAAAGACGCGCTCGACGCTTTGGCTCCCGCGGTAGATCACGACGTCGCCGCCCTTGATGATGCCGGCCTTGGCGGAGGCGATCTTTTCCAGCGTGTCGCCCAGCACCTCCGTATGGTCGAGGCCGATGTTGCAGATGACCGCCGCCTCCGGCGTGGAAATGACGTTGGTGGAATCCAGCTCGCCGCCGAGTCCCACCTCCAGCGATACGATGTCGCAGCCGTGGCGCATGAAATACTCCATGGCGATCACGGTCACGAGTTCAAACTCCGTCGGATGGTCGGCCATCGCCTCGGCGTGCGGCCGGACAAATTCGGTGATCTCGGCCAGCTCCTCATCGGAGATCATCTCGCCGTCCACCTGCATCCGTTCGTTGAAGCAGAGGATGAAGGGCGAGGTATAAAGCCCGGTGCGGTAGCCCGCGCTGCGGAAGACGGAGGCCAGCATTGCGGCGGTGGAGCCCTTGCCGTTCGTGCCGGCAATGTGGACGAACTTCAGCTTGTTCTGGGGGTTTCCGATGCGCCCGAGCAGCTCGCGCGTGCGGGAAAGTCCCGGCACGGAGCCCTTCCAGCATACGGAATGGATGTAAGTCAGCGCTTCCTGATAGGTCATGCTTGTCCCTTCTTTTCTGTTCTTACAGGAGACCACAGTTTTGCGGCCTCAAATACTCTTGATTTTTGCAGAAGGAAAACAATCAGTACATCCAGCACAAAAGTTACGGCAAACTGGATGCTTCTGCTTCCAAGAAACCCCAAAAAGCTGGGGAGCA
This sequence comes from uncultured bacterium, assembly GCA_905215665.1. Lineage (GTDB taxonomy): Bacteria > Bacillota > Clostridia > Oscillospirales > Oscillospiraceae > JAZOXB01. The sequence continues at coordinate 1,555 of CAJMQR010000085.1, forward strand.
ATCCTTTGTTCCCGTAAACCCACGCCAGCGAAAAGCTCTGCCAGAGGACGGAGCCGAAGAGAACGGCCGGCGCAAAGGCCGCGGCAATCCACGGCAGCGACGGCTTGCGGTACAGCTTCGCCCTGAAAAGTCCCGCGCACACGCCATAAAGAATGGGCGGAAGACAGAACAGCGGATTATAGCCATAGCCGGAAAACAGGCAGCCGATCAGGTCGGATGCAAAACCAACGAGTCCGCCTGCAAGCGGTCCGCAGAGCATTCCGGCGAGGAATACCGGCACTGCCTCAATGGAAAAACGTGTGGTGGCATTGGGCATGGGAATGAGCAGTCTTGCAAGAACGACCGTCAGCGCAATCAGGACTGCGCAGGTAGTCAGAACTCTTGTGATGGAAAGCGCTGTGGTTTTCTTCTGTTGTACGGTCAATTTGGACATAAAAAATTCCTCCCTTGAAAATGGAGGAGGTTGAAATATATACGATGCTATGCCCTGATATCTAGGGGCATCTTGCTCAGGCGGTTGCGGTAACAGTATCGCGGAGCGCGAACGCTCCTTCGCCCGGCGGCAACCTCCCATCCGACCGGTACTTAACGCACTGTTCCTACTCCCTGCAGCATCGTCTTGTCGATATCATTGTACCGATTTTTTTGCAAAATGCAAGCATTATTTTCAAAACTTTGAAAAAAGATTTCGGGCGGGGAAAGCGTGCGCTTCGCGCAGGGCAAAGCGGCGGAACGGATACCGGATTTCATGGGCAAAGGCGGCGGGCAGAGCCCGCCGCCTTTGCCGAAATCTCTGTTTTTCCGAATGGCAGTTTTCCCGACTTTCCGGCCCGGAGAAAAGCGATTCACGGAGCCGGCGAAATGTGAACATGCGTGGACGGCTTGCCATCCTCTCCCGCCACGGAGTAGTCGTAATACTGCACGCCGCTTTTTTCGGAGATTTCGGCAAGCGTCGTGCTGCCCTCTCCGATGTAGTTCCCGTTTTCGTCGTACTGCGGGGCGGTATACTCCACAAATTCGCCGGAGGCGCGCGTGCCGCCTGTCATCCGCAAAGGCTTCAGATAATAGATGGCTTTGTCCATCGTGGTTGCGCTGATCACAATGGCGCTGTCTCCGTAGACGTCAAGCGTGACGCCCTTATCGATCATCAGGCAGCTTTGGCTCCCTTCCGCGTTCAGCTTAATGCCGATGCCTCCGGGCGCGCCGCCGCTTTCGTTCACCGTCAGGCTTCCCGAGCCGGTCAGGGTGACGCTTCCGCCGTAGTAGGCGCCCCAGACCACCAACTGATCCAGATGATTCTCCCCGACGAGGCGGATGGTAAAGCCGTTCCCCATCAGGTTCACGTCCAGAACGGATGCGGTAAAGTTTTCCAGCGTCAATGTGTTTGAAGCCTGGTCATACCGGGCGTTCGGCACGGTGGACACCTGATTCGGAACAAACTCGCCGCTGCCGTCGTAGGAGCCGTAGGCGGCCAGGGCACTGCCCATTTCCAGATAGGTCCACACGGATTCTCCCGGATCGAGGAATCTGATATATTCCTCCGAGCCCTCTCCGCTCCAGGCATAGTTCCCCGCAAAGTCCGGCTCCAGATTGGACAGCAGCGGGAACGCATCGTCCGCGGTGTCGCCTTTTTCGGCGGCATAGGCCTCATAGTAGACGTCACGACGGTATGTACGGACGGTCGCGGCATCCTCGCCGGCCTGCACGCCGGTATACGTCGTATCGGAGCGGATCAGCCGCATCGTATCGGGGTCTCCGCCCCTGCTTACCACCCAGGCCCTTGCGTCGGCAAGCGCCTCGTCGCCGGTGGAATCCGGGGAAAATGCTTCGCCGGTCGGCACATAGGTTATATGCACCGCAACCGTGGTGATACTGTCCTGTGCATCCACGGCAGGCGGCTCCGTATAAGACACGTTGTTGTCCTGCCCGGCGCTGTGGGAATCCTTCCCCAACGGGTCGTAATCAAAGGAGGAAAATACCAGCGAAATCACGGCGACGGCAGAGACAAGCGGGACGAGCATCATCCGTTTGATCCGCCGGTGTCTCTCCCCTTCGTCCTCTTTCCGCGCAGAATCCGCGCCGGCATACTCGTCGTGCGGCGTGTGAAATGCCGCCGGTTCCGGGAATTCCTTTTCCATATCGGTCGCTTTTTCGGAGCAGCCGCATGCCTCTGCCGTAGCCCGTTCGTCGGCAGGAAAATGGAACTCTCTGTCGTAGTCTTTTTTCAAGATTGCGCGCCCTCCTTTCCCGACCTTCCGTTTTTCTTAATTGGTGTGCACATCCACCTGCGGAAACGGGCACTCAATTCCCAGCTTCCGGAAACCGAGAAGGAGCTCGCGGTTCATGATACGGGCGCAGGAGTAAATATCTTTTTCACTGACTTCTACCACAAAGCGCAGTATCACCGCGCTGTCGGCCAGCGCCTGGATGCCAAGATACTCGGGAGGCTTTTTCATCGTGTCCGAGCGCTTTTCGTAGATGGACTGCATAAGCCCGGGGATCTGCTCTTCCAGCTTCTCAATATCCGTTCCGTAAGGAATACCGATATCGCAGACGCTGCGGGAAGGCTTGTCGGAACGGTTCAAAATATTCCTCATTGCGGAATTATTTACGATTTTTACGTTGTCTCCGGCATCGGTAATGCTGGTAGTGCGAATTCCGATATTCGTTACCGTTCCGCGGAAGCCGTCTACTTCCACAATGTCGCCCACATTGTACTGATTTTCAAAGAGCATAAACGCGCCGGTCACCACGTCGGCGATCAGGCTTTCCGCGCTGAAGCCGACAATCAGCGCCACGATTCCGACGCTGGCCACGATCGTGGAAACATTTACGCCGATCATTGCCAGGCCCCAGCACAGGATGACGATGCCCGCCACATATTTCAGAAGGCTTGAAATAATGGAGAGCACCGAACGGATCCGGTGGCTCTTCGGCTTCGGAAGCCCCAGGATCACCACCGTCAGACTTTCGGCCGCAATGACAGCCGCCGCCATGATAATGACCTTCAGTATGACGGAAACATCAATGCTTATGCTTTTTAAGTCCTGAAAGCTGAATACCTTGGTAAAGATTCCCAGCGGAACCGTAACCGCCAGAATCACCAGACAAACAATCAGTCCCAGCAT
>CAJMQR010000086.1 GCA_905215665.1 uncultured bacterium
TTAACTATACTACTTTCTCCACAAGGGCGCAAGCACGAACTGTTGATTCCGAAAAATATACATCTCAAAATACCTGCGGGACATTGAACTGCAACTATCGCCCGTGCTACAATTTTGCAAGGGGTGATCCTATGATACAAATACCTGCCGCGCCTGGATCTGCACCGCACCACTTCAGTACATGGTGGGTTCAGGAAGATACGATGCACAAGACTGCTTTTGCGCAGGATACCTACTCGATCCGTGACAATTTGACACATGAAGCCTTGTTCGGCCAGCACGGCTGGTGCCACACGTTATATCCGCGTGTGCGTGGCGACCTGATTTTTACGATCTGCGACGGCTGGGAACTGCCGGACACACAGCAGGGACACGCGCCGCTGAACGTGGGGCTATTCGGTTCGCAGGTGCTCGACCCCGGGAAATTTCCGGGCTACGGGAACACACCGGTAGAGCGGCTGAAAACCTATGTGGACAATGTCAAGGCGGCTGGCTGGAAGGGCGCAGGGCTGTGGATCTGCGCACAGGAGGATACGGCGCACCAGAGGGCGGACGGCAGATTTGATCCTGCCTACTGGATCGAGCGGCTGCAGTGGAGCCGGGATGCGGGAATCGCATACTGGGAAGTGGATTGGGGACGGCACTGTGCCGATCTGGGTTTCCGGCGCTTTCTCTCCCTTATGGCAAGGGAGATTGCACCGGCGCTGGTGGTCGAGCACATCGTAGGCTGCGGCGGCCTGAACGACGAGGCAGGCGCAGGACGCGTTTCGCCGGCACATTTGCATGAGTGCATGAGATATGCCCGGTTTGCCGACGTATTTCGGAGTTACGATGTTACACGCCAGTTGTCCCTTCCAACAACCCTCGACCGCGTCAGCGAGCTGCTGTTGCATGCCTTCACTCCGGAGGAAGGCGCGCGCGGACTGGTGTGCTGCGAGGATGAGGTCTATCTGGCTGGCGCGCTGGGGCTGACTGCCATGGTTATGCGCCATGCGGCCGCATACACAACGCTGGACGAAGTTGCACGCGTTCTGCGGTGGCAAAGGCTGGCTCCGGCGTTTCCTGTCAAGGCGGGCGATACGCAGATCAGCATGGAACTGCTGGCGGACGAATGGAGCTTTCACGGCGACACCTGGTTTACGCCGGCGGATGGGAAAACAGTCAGCCAGTACGCGCCGGCAGTAACGGCGCGCGGGGGGCTGCCGCTGCCCGATGTCAAAACGGATGGCCTCCCACCCTTTGTCGCAGCGGCAAAGTATCCCTGTGGGGCGGTCGCCCTTGGGGTGTTCGGACGCACCTGCGAGGGCCGGCTGGCTGATCCCGGGCCCTGCCGCGCAGCGCAGATCACGTTGAAACTGGATGCCCTGCCGCGCGCGATTGCGGTGTTCGGAGAAACCGGAGCCCTGAGACTGGTGTTGCCGGGCGATGCTGCCCGTTTCCGGGTCTATGCCGCTGACCTGCTTAGCGATGAGCCTCCCACCGACATCACCGCGCGGACCGTTTTTGAGGAGGGAACGCTGACGCTCGACGGCGCACTGCTTGCACAGATCGGTCTGTCCTCTGCGTCGCCCGGCGACACCTCCAGACCGGGGGTGCTTCTCAGCATTGTACAAGAGAAAGGAGAAGAATTATGAAACGCATCTGTATTCTGGCACTGGCTTTTTCGGTCTGTCTGACCTCTCTGTTTTCCGGCGCTGTAGCTCTGGCAGAGGAGGTACCTGTAAACCTTGTCCCTGAGACGCCATCTGATTCACCCAACACCTTCAGCACATGGTAGATTCAAAGCGCCGAGCAATATGCACAGATGGGCGCTACGGGCAAAACCCTCACGATCCGTGACGTCGTGACCCATGATTCTCTGTTCAATCAGAAGACGGGATGGTGCTATACCCAGTATCCAACCGTGAAAAAAGACATGATTTTTGTTGTATGCGACGGTTGGGAGCTTCCCGATTCGCAGGGCGACACGGTCAGCGGGGATCCCTACTTTGGCTCTCAGGTGTTAGACGCAGAAAAATTTCCCGGCTATGGAGATACTCCGCAGGAAAGGCTGAAAACCTACGCGGACAATGTCAAGGCGGCTGGCTGGAAGGGCGCAGGGCTATGGATCTGCGCACAGGAGGATGCGGCACATCGTCCGGCGACCGGCTTTGACAGAGAGTACTGGATCGAGCGGATCCTGTGGAGCAAATATGCCGGAATTACCTATTGGGAAATCGACTGGGGCACGCTGTACAACAATCTGGAGTGGCGAAGATTTATCAGCGACACGGTCAACGAACTGTATCCCAAACTGGTTGTCGAACACATCACGGGAATTGGCGGCCTCAATGATGAGCAGAACAGCGGACGCGTCACGCCTGCATTTAACAAGTTGTCGGCGCAGGTGGCCAGCTTTTCCGATGTATTCCGTACTTATGACGTGACGACGCAGCTGACCAACGCCACGACGCTTGACCGTGTCGGGGAACTGCTGCGTGACGCCTATGTTCTCAAGGGGGATGCGCTCGGGCTGATGTGCGCCGAGGATCAGGTGTATATCAACGCGTCGCTGGGCCTGACCTCGATGGTATTCCGTCACAACCGGAACTTCAGCAATACCGACGAGGTTGCCCGAGCTATGCGCTGGAACCGGATTGCTCCCGCCTATGAGATCAGCGCGTATGAAACCAGCCTGAGCGAGGAATACCTCAGCGACGATTGGGAGTTCCGTGATGGTGACACCTGGTACAGCAATGTCACGGGGAAGACCATCGTCCAGAAAGCACCTGCCGTCATTGCACGCGGGATCGGCCTTGCTTCCGTGAGCGTTAGCGGTGGGGACAAGCCCTTCGTGACCGCCGCGCGCAACCCGAATGGAGCCATTTCCGTTGCGACCTTCGGACGCACGCATGGACGCACGCATACCGATGAACTTCGCGCCGACGTGACGCTTCCGGCAGGCGACCTGACTGGTCCTGTGGGTGTGTTTGGCTATTACAACACGCTGACGCTATCCTTCCAGCAGGATTTGACGGGCAAACGGGTGCTGGCGCAGGATCTTTTGGCAGATAAAGCGGAGGATATTACTGGTCGCGTGCAGATCGACGGTTGTAACCTGACCCTGACGGGCACGCTGATTGATGAGATCGGTCTGAGTGCCGCAACAGAGGGCGATACTTCTCGCCCCGGTTTAGTGCTGCAAATCGGAGACCCGGCTGATTATGCAGCCGCGCCGCAGATTCGCGAGCGCGTGGACAGTCCGGTGGAAAATCTCCCTGTTTTTTACAATGCCTCGTTTGAGGAAAGCGCAGTTGGAGTCGTCCCCGCGGCGTGGAATCTCTGGCGCGGCAACGGTACCGGCGACGACACCATCCTCACGGCAGCGGGCGGACATACTGGGGAAAAAGCCTGCCGCATTGCCGGAGCAGCCGCACATGAAGGCTCCATCGGCCAGAGCTTCACCGGCATTGCCAACGGAACTTACACCGCCAGCGTGTGGGTAAAAGGCACAGCCAACTCTGGAGGAATCAATTTCTCTGCGCCGGTTACGAGAGACTTCGTGCTGACGGCGACCTGGATCAGGCGAGTATCTGAGGACTGGGCACACGACGAGACAACGCACTGGAACCCGTGCAATGAAAAAGACTGCACCGAGCGCTTCAATGAAGCTCCGCATACGCTCGAGTGGATCATTGACCGGGATGCCACCGATTCTGCCGACGGCATAAAGCATCAGGAATGTGCCGTATGCGGCTATCGGTGCAGCGAGAATACTGTGATTCCGAAAACGCACATGCACAGCTTCCACTGGCAAGGCGATGCCGGGCAGCACTGGAGAGAATGTGACTGCGGCGAGAAGCAGGAGACGGCGCCTCATAGTTTTGTCTGGAAGACCGACAAAAAGCCTACCTCGCAAGAGACGGGAATAAAACATGAGGAATGCACGGTCTGCGGAATAAAGCGCAACGAGGGAACCTCTATCCCGAAAACAGAGAATCCTCAGACCGGAGACGCATCCCTCTGGACATGGCTGGCTGTGCTGATTGTCAGCGGCAGCATGCTGATGCTGGTTCCGGCCCTGCTTTGCAAAAAACGGCATCACACAGAATAAATTGTTGAAAAGACATGGGGTCAGGCTCATTGCCTGACCCCAACATTTATCATGAACCTATTTTCACGGCGGGCGCTTCTCCGAAAAGCAGGGAAGGAAGGCGCTGAAGCCGGAATCATACTGATATTCAATTAAAATGCTTCATTCGGCAGAATGGAGCATTCTATTGAGAAATAGTATCAAGCTTGTATTTCCCGGTTAAAATGCTATAATGGCAGTAGGAATTCTTGTCGAAAGGGAAGCTTTATGGCAGATACATACCAAATTCTGGTCGTAGATGACGATGCCTCCATCGTCAATATTATCGAGACCGCCCTGAAACAGGCGGGCTATCAGGTCCTGACCGCGCAGGACGGGGAAACCGCCTGCCGCGTTGCAGACACCGCACATCCGGATCTGATCATCATGGATGTGATGATGCCGCAGTGCAACGGCATCCTTGCCACCATGCGTATCCGCCGGAACAACAATGTCCCAATCCTGATGCTGTCTGCCAAGGCGGAGGGCTCCGACCGGGTATTGGGTCTGGAGGCCGGTGCGGACGATTATCTGGTCAAGCCCTTTTATCAACAGGAGCTGCTTGC
>CAJMQR010000087.1 GCA_905215665.1 uncultured bacterium
TCTGCATCAGTCTTCACCTCGGCAATAGTCTGCCACTGCGGGACAAAAGTATTCAGAAAAACGGGAAATCCGATTGACATTTTTCCGGCCTCCCTGTATAATATTCCAGTTGTGTCGGACGCGCAACGAATCTAGAGCAGGAGGAGTATGTCCCATGCATTACACGATGACGATCGCAGGCGTAAAGAGAGATTTGCCGATCTGCAAGGTCACGGATGACCTTTATATTGGCGCATTTGTGATTTTCGGGGATGTTGAGCTGACGGTAAAGACCGCTGCCGCGCTTTTGGAGAAGGCACCGGAATATGATTACATGATTTCCGCAGAGGCAAAGGGCATCCCGCTGATCCATGAGATGGCGCGTCAGAGCGGCCAGAACAAGTATTTCCTTGCCCGAAAGGCACCGAAGCTCTATATGTCCGGCGTGTTCGAGGTAAATGTCCACTCCATCACGACGGAAAAGGAGCAGCATTTGTATCTGGATACCGCCGACGCCGAGCTGATGCGCGGCAAGCGTATTCTGATTGTGGACGACGTGATCTCCACCGGCGAATCCATTGCGGCCGTGGAGGAACTTGTACATGAGGCGGGCGGCATTGTCGCCGGACGTATGGCGATTCTGGCCGAGGGCGACGCGCAGGAGCGCGAGGACATCATTTATCTGGAAAAGCTGCCGGTGTTCAATGCCGACGGCACCGTAAAGGAATAACAAAAAACGCCGGCGGATGGAGACATCCGTCGGCGCTCTTTTTGCAGAGACTTATCTGCGGTTCTCGTTCTGATTGTGGTTCTGCTGATTCTTATCCTGGTTCTGATTCTGGTTCTGGTTCCGATTCTGCTGATTGTTCTGCTGATTCTGATTCCGGTTTTCCATGATAGAACTCCTCCTGAAGTAGCGTTTTGCGGTCGCCCGCGGGTTTAGTATGCCCTGCGGGCGGCTATTTATCCTTCTGCTTGAAGATCAGGCCGGCGAGCCAGCCGAAGACGACGGCTGCGGAGATGCCGCCGGCCGTCGCGGTCAGGCCGCCGGTCAGGATGCCCCAGCCGCCTTTTTCATCCACCGCCTTCCGGACGCCCTCGGCAAGGGTGTAGCCGAAGCCGGTCAGCGGGACGGTTGCGCCCGCGCCCCCGAATTCCACGATATATTTGTAGATTCCCAGCGCGCCGAGAATCACCCCGGCGACAACGTAGGAAACAAGAATCCGGGCGGGGGTGAGCTTTGTTTTATCGATCAGAATCTGACCGATCAGGCACAGCAGACCGCCCACCAGAAATGCTTTCAGATAATCCATTTTCTCAGCTCCTTTCCGTGCAGATCGATACCGCGTGGCAGACGGAGGGGATGGATTCGCCCTGCTGAGTGGAGAGAGGGGACAGCAGGGCGCCGGTGCCGCAGAAAAGCAGGCGTTTGAGCTTTCCACAGCGCATCCGGCCAAGCAGATGGCCGCAGAGAACGGACGCGCTGCAGCCGCAGCCGGAACCGCCGCAGTGGACGTCCTGTGTTTCCGCGTCAAAGATTATCACGCCGCAGTCCTGATAGCGTCCCTGCAGGTTTACTCCCTCGTTTGAAAACAGATCCCGGACGATTTCACTGCCCAGCTTGCCCAGATCGCCGGTGACGATCAGGTCGTAATCCTCCGGGCCGCACCCGAAGTCGTCAAAGTGGGCGCGGATCGTTTCAAAGGCAGCGGGCGCCATGGCCGCGCCCATATTGTTGGCGTCCTTGATTCCGGCGTCAACAATCGTGCCGATGGTTCCGCCGCGCAGATATGGTCCCTGTCCCTCCGGACCGAGAATGACGGCGCCCGCGCCCGTAACCGTCCACTGTGCCGTGGGGGTGCGCTGCCCGCCGTAGCCGAGAGGGAATCGGTACTGCCGTTCCGAAGAGGCAAAATGCGAGGAGGTCAGCGCGAGCGCGTTGCGGCAGAAGCCGCCGCTGACGCTCATGGCGGCCAGAAGGAGACTCTCGGCCATTGTGGAGCATGCGCCGTACAGCCCGAAGGTCGGCACGTCACTGTTGCGCATGGAAAAGCTGGAGCCGATGCACTGGTTGAGCAGATCGCCTACAAAGGCGGCGTCCAGCGCGGATTCCGTGAGCTTCGCCTTCTCCAGAGCAAGGCGGAGTACGGTTTTCTGCATTTGCGTCTCGGCTTTTTCCCATGTCTTCTGGCCGAAGCTCGTGTCCTGCGAGGTTACGTCGAACGTGTCGCGCAGCGGGCCCTGAGACTCCTTTTTGCCGGCGACAGAGGCGTAGGCGAGAATCGCGGGCGGATTGGGAAATACGACGCTTTTTTTGCCGCAGTGATTGGTTTCCATTTACAGCCCTCCGTTTTGTTGGTCTTTCGCTTCTAGTATGCGGAGGAATTTCAAAAAGCGTCATAAAAATGAAGAATTCTTCTGGGAATGATATCCAAAGGCCGCCGTGCGCTTTCCGGCGTTTTGCATAAAAGTGAAAAGGTCCGGCTGTGGAAAGCGACGAAATTCTTTTTCGCATGGAAAAAAGATTGGACAAACGCAGCACGGACTGATAGAATAAGATCAGACAGATGGTTTAACGTTTGATCAGGTGATAAGATGGCAGCAACATTAAAAGATATTGCAAATTATGTCGGGACGTCCGTCACGACCGTCTCAAAGGTTCTCGGAAACCGGGAGATCCGTGTTTCTGAAACAAAGCGGCAGGAAATTCTCGATGCCGCCGAAAAACTGAATTATTTGCCAAACGCCTCCGGTGTGAACCTGAAAAAGGGCAGCACGGATGCAATTGCCGTGATTGTGGGCGACCTGCTCTACCCGTACTATGCAAAGCTGCTCAAGCAGCTTTCCTACCGCCTGAATGAGCATGGAAAGAGCATCATCGTTTGCGACGCTGACAACAATTTCCGCACGGAGATGCAGCACTATCAGCGCTTGAAAACGGGCTATGTTGACGGCGCGATCATTGTGCCGTCCCCATTGACGCTCACGGAAGGGAATATCGCGGCGACGCTGAAGATGCTGGACGGAATTGACTTGCCGGTTATTTTTGTTCACCATGGCAGTACGTCGCTGAACCGCTATTCGACTGTGGGCACGGCGGCCTATCAAAGCGGTGCTCTTGCAGCCAGGCATCTTCTGGAGCTTGGGCACCGGCGCATCGCCTATATCTCGGAATCTCTGGAGCGGGGAATGTTGAACCCAAAGCTGCAGGGCTTCAAGGCGGCGCTGGCGGAGGCGGGCGTGCCCTTTTACGAGGAACTGACGCTCTGCGGCTATACGCGCTACTCAGGTGGCGGCCTTGCCTACCAGAAGCTTGCTGCCAGCGATATGACTGCGGCCGTCTGCTCCGACGATCTTCTGGCAATCGGCTTTTTGTCGGCCGCCGCAGCGGATGGGCGGAAGATTCCGCAGGAGCTTTCCGTCGTCGGTATGGATAACATTATGGCCACATTGCACACCTCTCCGAAGATCACGACGGTCTCGCAGGACACGGTTCTGATCGCACGCAATGCGGTAGAGCTTCTGCTCGCGGATATCGACGCCCGCAGATGCGGCCGACATGCGGATGTTGTACATATCGCGGTGGAGCCGGAACTGGTGGTGCGTGAGAGCACCGCCTCGGTAAAAAGGGGAGAGGAACGGTAAGTTGAAACGAAAAAAGTTATACCCGTTTTGTATCCTTGCATTGTGCTTTTTGATTCAGGGGGGGCTGCTGGGGATCATCTCCAACTGCCGCGGCGTTTTCTACGATCCGATCTGCTCGGAACTGAACATTGAACTGGGGAAACTCACAACCTACTCCGTCTTTTACGGCTTTGCGGTGTGCCTTGCGATTCCTCTTGCTTCGCGGGCGATCAAAAAATGGAACCTGCGTTGCATGCTGACGGGGTTTGCTGTGCTGACGGCGGCCGTGCAGTATGCGATGTCGTATTTCCAAAGTGCTTACCAATGGTACATAGCCGCGGCGATTCAAGGCGTATGCTATGCGTTTTTATTTGTGCAGACCGTCCCTATGCTCATCAACAACTGGTTTTCCGAGCGCAGCGGGTTCTTTCTGGGAATTGCCTGTTCCGCTTCAGGAATTGTGGGCGCGGTGATGAATCCGCTGGCGCAGCAGTTTATGGCGGCATTCGGCTGGCGCGCGACTTACAAGATGCTCGGTGTCGTGCTCTTTGTGCTTCTGGTTCCAGCGTGTGCGCTGTTTTCCGTCCGTAAGCCGGAGGACGCAGGTGCGCAGCCCTACCGCAGGGCGCATGAGGCGAAGCATCCGGTTAAGGCCATTGCGTTTCAAGACTTTTCCGGCAAACGAACGGTATTCCTCATTCTTCTGGTGTTTGCAGGTACGATTTGTATCACAACAGGCTATAATCAGATGCTTTTTGGCATAGGTTTAACGTTTGACTATCCAAAAGAAATGCTAAGTTCCTTTGTCTCCGCTTCCATGGTCGGGACAATTGCCTGCAAGCTGCTGGTCGGATGGCTCAACGACCGCTACGGGATGCAGGCCGTCTGCTATACGTCGGTCGGCGTGATTGGGGTCGGACTTGTATGCCTGCTTTTTGGGCAGTCAACGCTGCGGATGTACCTCGGCTCATTCTGCATGGGAATGCCCATGGCGGTCACGGTTGTGGCGATGCCAAACCTCGTGC
>CAJMQR010000088.1 GCA_905215665.1 uncultured bacterium
TTCCGGTTTTGACGCAGAACCCGCCCCTCCCCGCTGCGCAGGGTCACATCGACGGTGTAAACCCAGCGAATCTCCGGTTTTTTCCGCGCATCCAGAGAGCGGCGAAAAATCCTCAGCGATGCAATTTCAGAGGCGCGTATCTTCAGCGCCTGCGCCGCGTGGTACAGCAGAGCATGTTCATCCTGCTCCTGCGGCAAAACAATCTCCCGAATCCGAATCATTCCATGCCTCTCAGTTCCCCGGCCAGCCGGCCGGACGCCCAGGCCCACTGCAGATTATACCCGCCGCAGTCTCCGTCAATGTCCAAAACTTCCCCCGCAGCATACAGGCCGCGGCAGAGACGGCTCTCCATACTATCCGCCCGGAATTCCGAGGTGCGGATGCCTCCCGCAGTCACCTGCGCGCCGTCCATGCCCATCGTTCCTTTGACTTCAAGGGGAAAGTGCTTCGCGGCGCGGCAGACCCTGCGGAGCATCTCATCGCTGAGACTGCCGCAGTCCCCACCTGCGGCAAGGCCGCAGCTTCGCAGCAGCGTTTTGCCGAGCCGGTTGTGCAGCAGGCCGGTCAGAAGCTCTTCGCTCTTCCAGCCGGGCATGGCGTCCCGGCGGGCCTTTAAAACGGAAAACAGCGCCGTCTGCTCATATGCCCGAAAAAAGTCGAGCAGCAGAACGCCCGTTTCCTCTCCCTCGGAAACGGCGCGGGACAGTTCAAAAATTGCCGGTCCGCTGACGCCGTACTCCGTGAACTGCACCTCGCCGCAGCTTCTCTGCTCCATGCCCTTCGCGCGGTAGAGCGCGGCAGCGTCGCAGCGAACTCCCTTGAGCGCCCGCACAAAGGAAGTGTCCGTGCGGAGCTGTACCAGCGCAGGAGAGAGCTTCGTCCGGTGATGCCCAAGTCCCTCCAGCAGGCGGTAGCCAAAGTCCGTGCCGCCCAGCTTCCCGCCGGCACAGCCGCCGGCACAGACGATCACGCAGTCGGCGCTCAGCTCCTCTCCCGGGAGGGAGAGCAGAAATCTCCCCTTTTGCCGGCGGATCGACTGCACCTCGCAGCCCGTGCGGAGCTGCACGTTGGATCTCTGCTCCAGAGACAGGCGCAGAACGTCCACAACGCTGTTGGCGCTGTCGCTGTATGGATAGACGCGCCCGCTGTCCTCCGTCACCGTCAGCAGCCCCAGATCTTCAAACCAGCGAAGCGTCTGCGCCGGGCCGAATTGAGAAAGCGCATAACCGCAGAAGCCGGCGTCCGTCCCATGATAATTCTGCAGGCTGAGCGTGCGGTTTGTCAGGTTGCAGCGTCCGTTTCCCGTTGCAAGGAGTTTGCGCCCCACCCGCGCCTGACGTTCCAGAAGGAGGACCTCCCGTTCCGGCCGTTCCGACGCCGTCAGCGCCGCCGTCAGGCCGGACGCACCGCCGCCGATAATGATGACTCTCATACTATGCGCACCCTCCGCTTTTTCTTGGGAAGCTCTGATTCAATCACCAAGGATGGACGGCGAAAGATTTTTCGTCAAGACAGAGTTTGAAAAACGCAGGAATACTGGATGTATTTCAGGTTTTTCGAGCCGCAGAACTGGCGGAAAAGATTCGTCGTCCATCGCAGAGGATTGATTCAGCGTTTCCCTAGTATTATATTCCATTTCGGCCTGCGTTACAAGTGCGTTCTTGACAGATCGGCCGCAAAACGTTATGATAGGTAAGAAATTCTGCAATATACGCCGCTCCCGGTGGAGCGGCGTTCAGGATGCCGAACCGCTTCCCCCGCGCCGCAGGGGACGGCTTTTCCCGATTCCGCATCCGTAATACAGCGGCGGAAATGGAGTCATATAACATGAAAACAAAAATCATCGCGCTGGTCACGGCAATGCTTCTTCTTGTTCTTGCCGGCGGATGCGGGAAAGCCTCGCAGGAAGTGGAGGGGCTGCCTGAGCTCTCCCCTTCCTCACTTCAGGCACCCACCCCCGCTGACAGCGCAAAAAGCATCACCGCTTCTTTCGCCGGGCTTTCTCAGCCGGAGCTTACCGCCCCCTTTGAGCAGAGCGCACCAGTGAATGTTGAATTCTCCGAAAAAGCGCAAGGTGCGGTCTGTCAGGACGGCTATCTGTATGTGCTGAGCAACTCCGAATTCATGATTCTGTCCGCGCAGGAAGGCGTGGTCTCCCTGCTCTCTACAACGAATTTCGCCTCTGAAAGGGAGGATACAGGCGACACCTATGAGTATTCCAGCGCCATCTATGTGCAGGACGACCGCCTTGCCGTCGTGACAAACCTGACATCCTTTTCCGGAGACGAAGGGCTCAATGCCAGCACCCGCAGCTATGCAAAAATCTATGACATCTCGGATCGCACCGCGCCGGTGCAGCTTGCCGATTTGGGGCAGGACGGCGTTTATCAGGATTCCGCGGTATCCGACGGCGTTCTCTGCCTGATCTCCGTTGATTCCTTCCGGGTGGACGGAGAAACTCTGCCGCTTCCCTCTTTCGTAGACAACGGCGCGGAATTCTCCGTGCCGGAAAGCCGTATTTATCTGTGCGAAAAACCGGGCAGCGCGGCATACACCGTCGTCTCGGCCATCTCGCTTTCCGACGGCCGCCGCACGGATGTCTGCGCTTTCACGGACAGCCATCTATACACCGCCGTTTCCGAAAGCAGTATATACCTCGCCCGTTCCGTCGCTCTCAGCGCGGAGGGGGAAAGCCATACCGTCGATCAGTACACCGTAACGGATCACGCCACCTCCGTTGTAACGGAGATCAAAAAACTCTCGTTCGCAGACTCCCTCTCGCTTCTGAATTCCTACAATGTCGAAGGTCAGGTGCTGGCGCTTGACGCCAATGGCACGGAGCTTCGTCTGGTGACGGCCGTTTCCCGCAGCCGCTATCAGATTTTTACCGACGAGAAGTACGGCTGGAGCAACCGTCTCGACGGCGAACAGGTACAGCAGAGCCTGCTCTGGGTGCTGGGAGAAAACATGCAGCCCTTGCTGCAGTCCGACACACTTCTGCCCGACAACGGCATTGCCGCGATTGCGTTCAGCGCAGACCGCTGCTATGCAGCCGCGCAGGGGGAGGAAACACTGCTGGTCAGTGTGGATCTGTCTGACCCCGCGGCCGCGCAGGCCGTCAATGTTTCCGGGCTTGGGACATCCATGAACCATCTGATTTCCGCGGGCGGCACGCTTCTGAACCTGACCGCAGCCGACGGCAGGCTGTTTCTTTCCCGTCTTTCCGAGGACGGCACCTTCGGAGAAGCCTACCGCGTAGACGCTTACAGCGGCGAGGGCTTCGCCGCAGCCTGTTCCGAGGATGCGCAGACAGCGCTCGTCGCCTTTGACGGCGGGGTTCATCTGTTGCAACTGGGCGAAGAAATCCGTGAGATCGGCATGCCGAAAATCAGCGTCCATTCCGGCACCGCCTTCCTTTTTGAAGGGAATTATCTCTATGCCTGCGCACCGGATTCCGTGTGTGCGGTCGATCTGCAAACGGCCGAGGTCACAACGCTGCTGTCCTTCGGCGTAGGTTAAGGAGGAAGCCGGCCATGATGGAAGATACCATCCGCAGAATCAACGAACTCGCGCGCAAGGCCAAGACCGTCGGGCTGACGGAGGAAGAGATCGCCGAGCGCGACGTCCTGCGCAAGCAGTATATCGCCTCTGTGCGCGGAAATCTGTGTTCACAGCTCGACCGCACCTATGTCGTCGAACCGGACGGAACCAAACACAAACTCGGCCACAAGTGAGCCAAAGCGGCTTCCGCTGCATGCGGAGGCCGCTTTTTCTATGTCAGAATCCCTTTATATACCAGAAAAACCGTCAGCGCCAGATGGAGCAGGAGGAAAACCGGCAGGGAGATATAAAACTTCGGATGTCTTGTCTTATGGCGAAAAAGATACATCGCCAGAAGGCTGCCGAGGCTTCCGCCCAGCGCCGCCACCGTCAGAAGCGTGCGCTCTGAGATGCGGCGTTTGTGGCGCCGTGCGCGCCGCTTGTCCGTCATCATCAGAAAAAAGCCAAGCAGGTTCATAACGACCATGCAGACTACATAATATTTTAGCAAATCAATCTTCCTTTCGGAGGGGTTCGTATGAAAAAAGCCATTGCCTGCTCTGTTCTCATCGCGATCATTTTATTCCTTACCGGCTGCGCTGTCAAGTCGCTGGCACATGGGGAATATGTCACAGACACATGGGACGAAAGCTCGGCCTGTGAGTATACGCTCTGTGCGCCGATTCCCCTGCGGATGCTCCTGAGCGCCTCCACGGACGACGGCCTGCACAAGAGCTATGTCCACGAGGCCGGAGACTACGAAATGTCCACGGACGTTTTTACCGCCGCCTCTCTGGACGATGCGCTGCTGTTCCTGACCGGCAGGGATGAGGAACAGCTATGCCCCATGTCGCTGAACCGCTTCCCGCTGGAGCAGTATCAATATGCGTGGACTGCCGCTGCGGAGGAAGGCGAGCTTGCCTGCTGCGGCACGCTGTTTTACGACGGCGAGCACTATTACGCCCTGTCCATCCGCTGCGACGCCGCAAAGGAAAAACAGTACCACGAGGAGTTTGCCCATATTCTCTCCAACACCTGCCT
>CAJMQR010000089.1 GCA_905215665.1 uncultured bacterium
CCCAATACGGATATGGGCGAGCCCCCGGTCGAGCTGCACTGCATCGACATGGCCTCCCTGCCAAAGCATCCTCCCGTGGAACGCGCTCAAATTGAGGCGGAATTTGTCGCCTGCCGCGTCGCGGAGCTTCTGAATGGAAGCGCCGTGATCCCGGAGGGAGAGAATCTGCGTCCCATACGCCCGGAGGATATCGTGATTCTGATGCGTTCGCTCTCCGGCAAAGCGCAGATCTATGTGGATGCCCTGCAGCGCCATGGGATTTCCGCCGTGAGCGGCAGTGATGATCTCTTTTCCGCGGAAGAAATCCGTTTCCTTGTCGCTCTGCTGCAGGTCATTGACAATCCGAGACAGGATATTCCGCTGGTAACCGTCCTGCTTTCGCCCGCCGCATGCTTCACGGCAGACGAGCTTGCGCTCATCCGTTCGGAGAACCGGGACGGCAGCCTGTACGACGCGCTTTGCGCTTCGGCACGTGCGGCGGACTTCAGCCGTCTGCTGGGAGAATTGCGCGACCTTTCCCAGCGTGTTTCTCTGCGCCGGCTTCTGGACGAGATCATTGCGCGGCTGATGCTGCGCGCCATCTACGGCGGGCGGCTTGGACAGGCACGGTGCGCCGGAAATCTGGACACCTTCCTGACGCTTGCCGACCGCTATGAATCCAGCGGGCACTACGGGCTGAGCGGCTTTTTGCGCTATCTGGACGCGATGCGTGAAAAGGGTGTTGCGTCCGAGGATGCTGCCGCAAGCGGCGCGGTGCGGCTGATGACGGTTCATAAATCCAAGGGTCTTGAATTTCCGGTGGTAATTCTTGCGGATCTGGCAAAGGGGTTCAACCATACGGACGCGCGCGCCCCGGTTCTGGCGGACAGCGAGCTGGGGGTCGGCTGCAGTATTCTTGACACCGCCCGCAGAATCACCTATCCCACAATTGCAAAAGGCGCCATTTCCAGACGCATAGACATGGAAAACAAATCCGAAGAGATGCGCGTCCTGTACGTTGCGATGACACGCGCCAAGTACCGGCTGATCATGACCTGCTGCGGAAGGCGGGTTGTCTCTGTCCTGAAGAATATCGCAAGAGACGTCACCCTGCCGCCGTCCGACGCAATGATTGAAGATGCGGATTCTCTTGCACAATGGATTCTGACGGCCGCCATGCTCCGCACGGAGGCCGGGCAGCTCTTTGAGGTCGCAGGCAAGCCGGAGCATACTTTTGTATCGGAGTATCCGTGGAAAATTGCCATGCATGACGGATTGACCTACCTGGCATCTGACGGGCAGAGCGAAATTGCGCCGGAGACGGCAAAGTGCGCACCGCCTCCCTTCCTTGTCCGGCCGTATGGGCATGATGCGGCGGTTGGCGCGCCGACAAAACTGACCGCTACGCAGCTCAAGGGGCGCGAACTCGACACGGAGGCGGCGGAGGGCGCCCCGCCGGCAGAGCTGCTGCATTTCCCGAAGCCTCGTTTTCCGGAGGGAGAGCGCCCACTGACGCCGGCGGAGCGCGGCACCGCGATTCATCTTGCCATGCAGTTTCTCCGGTATGAGAACTGCGGCAGCAGAGAAGAAATCGAAAAGGAGCTTTCGCGGCTCGGTGCAGAGCGCTTCTTGTCCGGGCAACAGCTTGCTGCGGTAGATCCCGAAAAGCTGCTGCGCTTTTTCACTTCCGAGCTTGGCAGATTTGTCCGTTCCGCGCCAAAGGTTGTTCGGGAATTCAAGTTCTCCGTTCTGGAGGACGCCGCGATTTATGATCCTGCGCTGGCAGGGGAGCAGATTCTGCTGCAGGGCGTCACGGACTGCTGCGTGATCGAGCCGGACGGACTGACGATTCTGGATTTCAAAAGCGACCGCATCGCGGCGGGCGCGGAAGGGGAGCGCGCGGCCTATTACCGCGGCCAACTCGACGCCTACGGGCGCGCGCTTTCGCGTATCTTTGCGCTGCCTGTCAAAAGACGGATTCTCTATTTCTTCGCGACAGATACCGCAATCGAAGCTTGAAAGAGGCGGAAAAGGCGGCTCCGGATCATTCCGGAGCCGCCTTCCTTATTTTTGAGCAACATTTTTATGCATGTGGTGAAGCGCGCCGACATAGGTTGTACAAAAAAGAGGGAGGTTCAAATTCATGGGAAGAAAAGCGAAAGTGAACGGCAAAAAAACAGGAAGGGGAAAGCTGCTCTGGCCGCTTCTAGTCATGCTGCTTCTTACCGTCGCACTGGCGGGAATCGGAGGGGCACTGATGAATGGGGGAATCGTTCCGGAGGAAAGAATGTCCATTCTGGCAGAAGTCTGCGTTGGCGTAGTCAGTCTTGGTGTCAGCGCGGTAATGGCGGCAAAGGCGCAGGAAAAAAAGCTGCTGCAGGGGATGATTGCCGCCGGCGCTTATGCGGCGCTTCTGATACTCGGGAATCTGCTCTTTTTCGGCGTCGAGTATGATCATTTTCTGCCCATTCTTCTGACTGTGCTTGCAACCGGTGTTGCCGGAAGTATTCTGGGGGGAATCAAAAAGAAAAAACGTAAATTTGTATAAAATCACATCCCGGGAAAAAGAGAAATCGAAAATGCTAAAATGAAGGAAAACTTGCAAAGCGGAGAAATACAAGATTTTGGGAGGGCAGCCGATGATCCCTACAAGATATGGCGCAGACGGCACCTTTCAGGAGCCTGATGCTGCACCTTGGTTTCGACGTTTACATAATATAGTTTACATAAAATATGTGCATAATAGACAAATTTTTGAAAAAACCGAAAATAGTATTGAAATTCAAGGGAATTTGCAGTATAGTATCAATCACAGGGTAAAAAAAGTTGGTAGAAATAATATTTTTAGCATAAATTGTGATTGTGTCCCGCTGACGCCACAAGATATAGTTGCCGTGCGGAGGGATCTCTGTTGATGCTTTCCTTCCGTTCCGGAGGTCTTTACTCTGGTGTCAGCCTGCGGATAGTCTTATTAATTCTGGCGTTCCTTGCCGGAGCCGCTTCCGGCCTTTTTCTTGCGGAAATCGCGCTCTCCCGTAATCTCTCTGCTTTGGGTGCGGATACCCTGGAGCTGCCCGCCCTCCGTGCGCACGCTTTTTGGCCGGCCTGTTTCCTGGCTGCTGCGCTTCTGTGCGCCGGTTTTCGCATTCTGCGGCACGCTTTTTTTACGGCCTGTTTCCTTTATTCTGCCTCCTGTGTGTACTGTGCCGCCCGCTTCTGGTCTGCATGGGGCACGCTTGGCTTGCGGTTGAGTTGCTGGCTGTTACTCCCACGCCTGCTCCTCCTGGGCTGTGTGGGCGTACGGCTTCTCTTTTCTGCTTCCGGCGCCCTGCGCCGCGTTTCCGTGCTGCTGCTTGTTCCGCTTTTATTTCTGATACAGTATCTTCTGTATCCTGTTTTCGCCGCGCCCCTGTTACAAATGATTTGAAATGATGAGAAGGTAAGTGTAAGATGGTCAACCTTGTGTCTGCGTATGAGAGTTTTCTTTTGAATATGAAGCACGCATCTGCCAACACGGTTGCCTCTTATATGCGTGATATCCGCCAGTTCAGCGCCTATCTCAGTGAGGTGGAGGAGCTGCCTGCGGAGTCCTGCGACCGGGATTGCATTTGCCGCTATGTCCAGCATTTAACCAATCAGGGGAAATCTCCGGCGACCATCTCCCGTACCATCGCTTCATTGAAGAGTTTTTACCGTTTCTGTGTGGACAGCGGCCTGCTGGCTGAAAATCCCGTACATAATATTCCGCAGCCCAAGGCGGAGAAGAAGCTGCCCCAGATCCTCACCGGCCGCGAGGTAGAGCTGTTGCTTGAGCAGCCCAAGTGTGTCGACGTCAAGGGCTACCGCGACAAGGCGATGCTGGAGTTGCTCTATGCCACGGGAATGCGCGTCAGCGAGATGATTGCGCTGAACGTCTCGGACGTCAGCCTCGTCGGCAGCTTCGTGAAATGCGAAAGCAACGACAAGTTCCGCATCATCCCCATTTATCCGGCTGCGGTCAAGGCGCTGAGTGCTTATCTGACCGATATTCGTCCCAAAATGGTTTCTGATTCGTCGGAAACCGCGCTGTTTGTCAATCTCAGCGGCGAGCGCATGACCCGTCAGGGATTCTGGAAGATTATCAAGCATTATCAGGAAACCGCGCAGATTGACAAGGATATTACGCCGCATACGCTGCGCCACAGCTTTGCCGCTCATCTTCTGGAAAACGGCGCGGATCTGCACTCTCTGCAGGAAATGCTCGGCCACAGCGATATCTCCTCAACCCAGATCTATACGCAGGTGATCAAACAGAATCTGAAGAGCGTCTACAATAAGTATCACCCCAGAGCGTAGTTTGATAGCCTGCGAAAACTTGCGGGCCGTTCAAAAAATGTCCCCTGTAATCCGCCGATTACAGGGGACGTCCATATTTATGCCAGCGTTTTCAGCTCACAGTAGAGCCCGATCGCAGCGCAGCAGCCGTAGCGCTCTGCAATTTCGAGCCGCTGCTTCAGCGTCTCTGGCGTGTCAAAATACCGCAGGCCCTCCGGGGTTTCTTCCAGCTCACAGCAGGCAAGCGCAATG
>CAJMQR010000090.1 GCA_905215665.1 uncultured bacterium
CCGTCCAGAGCGTGCCGTCCGGCTTGCTGCCGAGGGTCTGCACATTGCCTCCCAGAGAAAGCAGCGCTGCCTCCACGCCCCCCTGCGCCAGCAGCTCAGCGCAGCGCTCCGCCGCATATCCTTTTGCAATTCCACCGAAGTCCAGCATACTCCCTTCGGCAAGGGTGACGGTCGTCCCGCTGAGAGAGACATTTTGTATTCCGACATGATTCAGCACCTCTGCGCGTTCGTCAGGAGATGGCACCTTCCGAAGCTCATCCGTGAAGCCCCAGAGCTTGACCAGAGGGTAGACCGTCGGATCAAAAGCGCCGCCGGTACGCTCCGAGGCGGAGAGGGCGGCTGTGAGGAGCTGCACCGTTTCTTCCGAAAGCTCTGCTCTGCCTGTATTGTTCAGAAGGTACAGCTCGGCGGTTGGGTCCGTGACCGAAAACAGCGCCGAAAGACGGTCGATCTCCTGCGTCACAAGCCGGGAGGCAGAGCCGTCGGAATCCCCCCATATCTTGATATTCATCAGAGTGTCCATGGCAAAAAGATCCGTCTCTTCCGGCGCGCCTGTACGGCAGCCGGACAAAAGAAGGGGCAGCAGAAGCAGCAGAGGAAGAATTCTTTTCAATGCGATCACCGTTTTTTCCTTTTTTCAAAAAATACTATAGCAAAAGTTTAGAATTTGGTCAAATAGTATTTGACTTTTTTTGCAGGAAATGCTATGATAATCAAGCCGCGTCGAAGAGGCAGAAGTTGAGGTATGCCCTCACGCCTCCAGAGCGAGACTACAAAAAAGGTAGGTGCAAAGAAACATGCAGGCAGTTATCGTTACCGGTGGCAAGCAGTACAGCGTCAAGGAAGGCGACGTGATCTACGTCGAAAAGCTGGGCGTTGCGGCTGAGGAAACCGTGACTTTCGATCGGGTTCTGGCAGTCGTCGACGGCGAAAATTCCAAGTTCGGCGCTCCCGTGGTCGATGGCGCGAAGGTCGAAGGCAAGGTGCTGAAGAACGGCAAGTCCAAGAAGATCGTCGTCTTCAAGTATCGCCCGAAGAAGGACTCCAAGTCCATCCGCGGCCACAGACAGCCTTACACCAAGGTGCAGATCGAAAAGATCTCTGTGTAATGACAAAGGTAGAGATTTTCAATCATGACGGCAGAATCAACGGATTCTCCGTTTCGGGTCACAGCGGCTATGCGCAGGAGGGCAGCGACATTGTGTGCGCGGCCGTCTCCTCGGCGGTTCAGTTTGCGGAATGTACGATCAACGACGTTCTGGGAAACCATGTTAACGTCAAAACAAACCCGGACGAGCCCCGTGTCACCCTCACACTTCCCGCAGCCTGCGACGATGAGGATACCGTTCAGGCGGTTCTGACAGGCTTTACGCTGACGATGTGCGCTCTGCGGGATGATTATCCGGATTATATCGAAGTTATGGAGGTGTAATACATGCTGAAAATCGGTTTTCAGTTCTTCGCACATAAGAAGGGCGGCGGTTCCACCAAGAACGGCCGTGATTCCGAGTCCAAGAGATTGGGCGTGAAGCGCGCGGACGGCCAGTTCGTCCTCGCGGGCAACATTCTGGTTCGCCAGAGAGGCACGCACATCCATCCCGGCAACAATGTCGGCATCGGCAGCGACGACACCCTGTTCGCAAAGATCGACGGCCACGTCAAGTTCGAGCGTAAGGGTAAGGATCGCAAGATGTGCTCTGTCTACGCAGTCGAGCAGTAAGATGCAATACGGAATCCCGAACATAAGCCCTTATGTTCGGGATTTTTTATAGGGAGGGACGCCTTGTGGAAAGATATATAGAGACGGAGCGGCTGATCCTGAAGCCGGTCACAACGGCTGACGCTCCTGCTGCGTTTGCATGGACGAGTGATCCCGAGGTCAACCGCTATATGAGCTACAACCTCAACAAAAGCGTCGCGCAAACCGAGGCGTGGATCGCCTCCATCCCGGAGGACGCGCTGGAATTCGGCTTCTTCCGAAAGGACACCGGTATATTGATCGGCACGGGAGGCGTCGGAAAGAACGCAAACGGAGTCCACGAACTGGGCTACAATCTCAGGCGTGACGCCTGGGGCCAGGGTTACGCGACGGAGGCTGCAAAGGCCATGCTGGACTGGGCGCACCGCACGCTGGGCGTGAACGATTTCTGTGCCTGTCACGCGCTCAAAAACCGCGCTTCCGGCCGCGTGATAGAGAAGTGCGGGTTTCAGCTCGTCCGCTATGGACAATACAGCCGTCTTGACGGCAGTGAGACCTTCGATGCGGCGTTTTATGAGCTGCATCTGAAAGGAGAGAACGCATGTTTGTAGATAAAGTAAGAATTTACGTCAAGGCCGGAAACGGCGGAAACGGCGCTGTGGCCTTCCATCGGGAGAAATACGTTGCCGCGGGCGGACCCGACGGCGGCGACGGCGGAAAGGGCGGCAATATCGTCCTTCGCGTCAACGACAATCTTTCCACCCTGATGGACTTCCGCTATAAGCGCAAATATGCCGCGCCGAACGGGCAGGACGGGCAGGGCGCGCGCTGCAGCGGCAAGCGGGGGGAAGATCTGATCATCCAGATTCCGCGCGGGACGGTCGTCCGCGACGCCGAGACAAACGAGGTCATCCGCGATATGTCAGACGACACCGACTTTATTCTCTGCAAAGGTGGGCGCGGCGGATGGGGGAACAAGCACTTTGCCACGCCCACGCGGCAGGTGCCGCGCTTTGCCAAATCCGGCCTTCCCGGAGAAGAGCACGAGGTCATTCTGGAACTGAAGCTGCTGGCGGATGTCGGCCTGGTCGGTTTTCCGAACGTCGGCAAATCCACGCTGCTTTCCGTCACATCCAATGCCCGCCCGAAAATCGCCAATTATCACTTTACCACGCTGTACCCCAACCTCGGTGTGATCTATGTGGACGAAGGCGTTTCCTTCGTGATGGCGGACATTCCGGGCATTATTGAGGGTGCCGCGGAGGGAGCCGGTCTGGGCCACGATTTTCTGCGGCACATCGACCGCTGCCGCCTGCTGGTTCACATCGTAGACGTCTCCGGCAGCGAGGGACGCGACCCCATCGAGGATTTCGAGAAAATCAACGCCGAGCTGGCGGAGTATTCCGCCGATCTGGCCTCCCGTCCGATGCTCGTGGCCGCGAATAAGTGCGACCTGATTCCGCAGGGCAGCGACAATCTGGAGCGCCTGCGTGCCTATGTGACGCAGCGCAGCTATCCATTTTTCGAGATCTCCGCCGCAACGACGCAGGGGACGAGGCAGCTCGTCCGCTCCATCGCCGGAAAGCTCCGTGAGCTTCCGCCCGTCAGAATCTATGAACCGGAATATGTCAAGCCCCTTGCGGAGGCGGGAAACGCGGAGGAACTCACAATCGAGCACATGGACGATCTGTGGCTTGTGTCCGGCAAGTGGCTTCAGCAGTTGATTGCGGACATCAACTTTGCCGATTATGAATCCAGAATGTACTTTGACCGCCAGCTTCGCCGGAGCGGCCTGTTTGAGCGGCTGGAGGAGATGGGCATTCAGGACGGCGATACCGTAAGCATTTACGATTTTGAATTTGATTACGAACACTGATACCAAAAAAATGGAATTCCCGTCTGACCGAGGGGGTTGGCCAGACGGGAACTCGCTACAG
This sequence comes from uncultured bacterium, assembly GCA_905215665.1. Classification (GTDB taxonomy): domain Bacteria; phylum Bacillota; class Clostridia; order Oscillospirales; family Oscillospiraceae; genus JAZOXB01. The sequence goes on from CAJMQR010000090.1 coordinate 3,637, forward strand.
AAATGAGAGAGGGGAAATAAAAAGAGAGATAAATGAAAAGATGGACACGCAAGTTCGATTTCGTCATCGACCTTACAACCACAGTATATTTGATACTTTTGAAAAAACTATGAACGAATTCAAAACAAATTTATAATTTATCAACACGGCGTGCTTTTGGAAAAGGGGATCGAAAAATGAGGGGATCCCAACCAAAATTCCCGGAAATCACTTGCATTTCCGGCGTGTTGCGGGTACAATAGACACCGTAAGTTTTAGAATATGGAGGGCAGCGCGCCCGGCTCGCAGGAGCCGGCGGCGGAACGGGGTGCAATTCCCCACGAGACGGTCACTGTGAAGCCCGCGCGAGCGGGATCAGTCAGATACGCCGGTTGCTGTGCCTCGGCTTTCGCCATCACCGGAGCCGAAGTGTGAACAGTTTCTCGCACGGTCAGCTCTGACCGTGCTTTTTTCTGCCCCGAGAATCCGTTCGACCAGTGAAGAAGGAATGAACATGAAGCAATGGTTCAAGAAAAATAAGTGGAAGGTTCTCCTGCCACTGCTGGCCGCTGCCGTTTTGGCTGCTGCCTTCTGGTACGGGAGCAGCGCGCCGGGGGCACGCGGATGGCAGCCTTCCGAACCGGATACCGCGCCTGCGACGCAGGAGAATTCGGAAATCACGGAACCGTCCGCGACTGCGGGACGGCCGTCGGAAAAAACGGAACCGGCAGGGGAGAATACGGACAGCACCGAGGGGCAGCCGTCCGTGGTACCGGACGACGCGACGGAGACGCCTTCTTCACAGGAAGAGGGGAATCGAACCTCTCATGAACCATCCGAACCGTCGGAATCACAGGCTTCGACGACGGATGAAAACGTATCTC
>CAJMQR010000091.1 GCA_905215665.1 uncultured bacterium
GGTTTCCTTTCGCGTTCAATCACCCGCCGCAGCGGCCAAAATTGCAAAATAATACCACATTTTTATATTTTGCAATTTTGCAGTCAGCTTGTCAAAAAAGTCCCTTTGGACTTTTTTGACAAGCTGATGCCCCGCCTGCCGAGAAGGCAGGCGGGGCTTTTCTCCGGCCGGAGTCTCCAAGAAAAAACGTTGGGACATCCCCCTGACGGGCATGTCCCAACGTTTTTTCAACACTTATTTGCCGCCGTTCATGATCTTCAGCGTGGAGCTTGCACCAAGGCGGCTCGCGCCGGCCTTCAGCATGGCGACCGCCTCCTCGTAGCTGTGGATGCCGCCGGAAGCCTTGACACCCATCTCCGGGCCGACCGTCTCTCGCATCAGTTTGACATCCTCGACCGTCGCGCCGCCGGTGGAGAAGCCGGTGGAGGTCTTGACGAAGTCCGCCCCGGCCAGCTTGGAAACCGTGCAGGCCCTGACCTTTTCCTCATCGGTCAGCAGGCAGGTTTCGATGATGACCTTGACCTTCGCACGCCCCTTGACGGCATTGACAACGCCCTCGATGTCGCGCTTGACGAGCTTCCAGTCGCCGGATTTGACTGCGCCGATGTTGATCACCATGTCCACCTCGCGCGCGCCGCGGTTGACGGCGTCGAAGGCTTCAAACGCCTTGGTTTCCGGCGTACAGGCGCCGAGCGGGAAGGCCACGACGCAGCAGGGCGTGACGGACGTCCCCTTGAGCTGCTCCGCGACAAACCCGATATAGGAGGGATTGACGCACACGCTGGCGGTACCGAACTTCTTCGCCTCGTCGCAGATGCGGCGAATGTCCTCCAGACTGGCCTGCGGCTTCAGATAGGTGTGATCGATGTATTTCGGCATGTCCTCCGGAGCCATGCCTTCGGCCATAGGCTCGGCGGCGCGGGGCGCCTCCGCGACCTCCCGGGTGACCTCTGCGATGATTTTCTGAATATCCATGAACAGATCGTTCCTTTCTTTTCATTCTATCTTTGAAGTATACCATATCCGGCCTTTTCTGTCAATCTGCCGGCATGCGGCAAAGCGGAAGTCTTTTTCCCGCCCCCCGGAGAAAAGCGGCGGCGCTGCCGCAGCGCCGCCGAAAGCCGAGGCTCCCGCAGGAGCTTCCGTATCAGGAGTCGGAGATTCTGTATTTCTCCTTGTAATCGCGGAAAATCTCCGCAAACTCGTGGCTGCCGGTCTCCTTGATCTCATTCAGATACTCATGCGTTCCGAAGCTGCCGGCATGCGTCTCGATCAGCGCGACGGCGATATTGGAGCAATGGTCGGAGACACGCTCATAGTTCGTCAGAAGATCGGAAAGGACAAAGCCCATCTCTATGGTGCAGGTGCCGGCGCGCAGGCGCTCGACGTGCGCGCTCTTTGCCTCCGCAATCAGAAGGTCTATGACCTGCTCCAGCGGCTCCACCCGGCGCGCCATGTCCAGATCCTCCTCGCAGAAGGAACGAATGGTCAAATTCAGGATGTCGTTGAGGGCGCTGGTCAGATTCTCCAGCTCCCTGCGCGCCTGCGCGGAGAAGGTGATCTTCTTATCATGAATTTCCTGCGCGCTGTGCAGCAGGTTGACGGCATGATCGCCCAGGCGCTCCAGGTCTCCGATGGTATGCAGCATCTTGGAGACCTCCTGCGAGTCCTTCTCGGAAAGGGACTTGCGCGCCAGCTTCACAAGGAAGGTGCCGAGCTTGTCCTCGTACATATCCAGCTCGTCCTCATGCGCCAGCACCGCGTTGGCGGTCTTTTCGTCATAGCTGTGCAGCAGGCTGATGGAGGAGAGAATCGTGGTACGGGCGATCTGTGCCATTTTGCTGGTGCGCGCGTTCGCCTCCGAGACGGCGATGGAAACCGTGGAAAGCAGACGCTCGTCCAAAAACGCGGTAGTCTCCGTCGCCTTCGAGGGACGCACCAGGAGGTTGGTCAGACGCTCCAGGTGCTTCCAGAAGGGGAAGAGAATCACGGTATTGACCACATTGAACACGGTATGCACCATGGCAACACCGAAGGTTGTGATGTGGGAATCGACAAACTGGAAGTCAAAGAGCAGATCTGCGCCGTAGAACAGACCCATGCAGACGACGGTGCCGATGATTTTGATGATCGTGTGTACCACGGCGACCTTTTTGGCGTTCTTGTTGACGCCCACGCTCGAAATCAGCGCGGTAACGCAGGTGCCGATGTTGGCGCCCAGCACCAGCGGGATCGCCATGTTATAGGTGATCTGCCCGGAAAGCGCAAGGTTCTGCACGATGCTGATGGTAGCGGCCGAGCTTTGAATGACGCCCGTGAAAATCGTGGAAGCCACGACGGCGACAAAGGGATTGTCAAACGCGGTCAGAAGGTGCGTAAAGCTGCTGGAGGACTGCAGGTTTTCCACGGAGTCGCCCATCATGACCATGCCGTACATCAATATGGCAAAGCCGACAAGGATCTTGCCGAGATCCTGCTTGCGGGGCTTTTTGCACAGGACGATCAGGACGATGCCGAAGAAGGCGAGAACCGGGGCAAAGTTCTCCGGCTTCAGCATGGAGATCACGCCTTCGCCGGAAACGCCGCTCAGCGAGGTGATCCATGTCGTCACCGTGGTGCCGATGTTCGAGCCCATGATCACGCCGATGGTCTGGCCGAACTGCATGATGCCGGAATTGACCAGGCCGACCAGCATAACGGTCATGGCCGAGGAGGACTGGATTGCGATGGTGATGACAAAGCCCAGCAGCATCGCCATCCAGCGGTTGTCGGTGATCTTCTTCAGAGAACGCTCCAGAGAGCCGCCGGCGACCTTTCTCAGGCCCCCGGACAGGACGTTCATGCCATAGAGAAAAAAGGCAAGCCCGCCCAGCAAAAGAAGCACATCCATGCGCATTTCTCCGTTCTTTTCATTTCAAACACAATTTGGCGCAATACGCCTGCATTTATACTCTACGGGGGAAAAAGCCCAAAGTCAACCCTATTTTTCTTTTTTATCGGAAGATTCTTCAACCTGCACAAAAGGGGCGCCGGGAAAGGGTCGTTTCCCGTAATAATTCCGGAGCGGGGGCGGAAAAAATCCCGGCTTGACGAAGCGCCCTTTCTTTAGTAGAATATAGGATGCTGCGGGGAATCTTTTCCGGCGCGGCGCGACAGTTCGAAACCATCCTGTCGTAAAACAAAACTATGGGACTGACCGGCGCTTTATGCGCCCGTTTTCGTCCGGAAACGGAGACGACTATGAAACAAGTGAAAAGCCTCGCGCGCGGCGCGATTTTCGCCGCGCTGTACGCCGCGCTGACCTATCTGCAAAACCTGCTCCTGCCGGGCACCACCTCCAGTGTGATCCAGTTCCGGCTCTCCGAAGCGCTGTGCGTGTTCGCCCTCTTTACGTCGGACGCCGTGTGGGGGCTTCCTCTGGGCTGTTTCCTCTTCAATCTCTCCTCTGCGGGCGCGCTGCCGCTGGACTGGCTGGTGGGAACGGTGGCCTCCTTTCTGGCGGCCATCGCCATGCACCGCCTGCGGGGCGTGCGCCTGCGCGGGTTCCCGCTTCCGGCTCTGCTGATGCCTGCCGTTTGCAACGGCCTGCTGGTCGGCGTGGAGCTGACCGTCTATCTCGGAGAATTCCCCTTCTGGCTCAACGCGCTCTATGTGGCCATCGGAGAGCTGGGCGTGCTTCTGGTTCCCGGAACGGCGCTGTTCTTTGCGTTTTCCGCCCGCGGGCTGAAGAACCGCCTCTTCCCGGAGGAAAAGGAATGATCCCGAATGGCCGCCGGCTGGCCTTCTGCGCGCTGCTGGCCGCCGTTGCGCTGGCTATTTTTGTGCTGGAGGCGCAGATCCCTCTGCCGGTTCCCGTCCCCGGCATGAAGCTCGGGCTGAGCAATCTCGTGACGCTCTTTGCGCTTTTTTCGCTGGGCTGGAAGGAAGCGCTTTCCATCCTGCTGGTGCGCATTTTTCTCGGGAACGTCTTTGCCGGCAATCTGACGGCGATGCTCTATTCCCTGTCGGGCGGGCTTGTCAGCTTTGCGGTGACCGTGCTGCTGCGCCGGCTGGTGACAAAGAAGCAGATCTGGGTCTGCGGCGCCGCGGGAGGCGTCGCGCACAATCTCGGGCAGATTGCCGCGGCCGCGGCAATCGCACAGACACCGGGGCTGTTTCTTTATTTACCGGTGCTGATTCTGTGCGGGATGCTCACTGGCGCTTTTACGGGCCTTTGCGCACAGCTTCTTCTCGAAAGGATACGATTGAAATGAAAGAATTGAATCGGGCCGTCTGCCTGCTGCGGCAGGGCGGCTATACCTGCGTGATCTGCGACCGCGACCGGGTGCTTACCAGCGACAAAAAGGGCATCGCGCCCCTGCTCGAGCGCATCCACAGCGGCGACGATCTGCATGGCGTCTGCGTGGCGGACCATGTGGTCGGCAAGGCTGCGGCGCTTTTGCTGGTGA
>CAJMQR010000092.1 GCA_905215665.1 uncultured bacterium
TCCATCCTTGGTGATTGAATCAGCGCTTCCTTAGATACCCGCAGAAGCCCGTATTTTCAAGGCTCTACCGGCAGTAGAGCCGCATTCTATCCACCGTAGACGCGTTCTCCATGTCAGGTAGAGCAGCGGCTCCTGTTTGTGGCGTGACTTTTTCTCCCGCATGGGCTATGCTGGTCATAGCGCCGGAGCCACGGCGCTTCAGACAGGAGGTCTCGTTATGAATCTGAAGGAAAAATTCGCAAAGGCAATCCGTGTTTTGAGTACGGCGCCTGTCTTCGCATGCATCCTGTGTACACTTCTCTATTTCCTGCTGGACGGTGCCTTTGCCTCTCTCGGGCACTATCTGGCGGCGCTGTTCTTTCTGACGGTGCTGCCGGTACTGGCCTACCCCGTCTCCGTGCTCATCCCACCACTGCGCAGAAAGGGACGCGACGGGCAGAGAAATCTCGCCATTGTATTTTCCGTTCTCGGCTACATCGGCGGCTTTCTGTTTGCCCTGCTGGCCGGCGGCACCGGTACGGAAAAGGTTCTCTTCGGCACCTATTTGATCTCCGGCAGCGTGCTTGCGGTATGCACCTGTCTTCACTACAAAGCCAGTGGCCATGCCTGCGGCTGTTCCGGCCCCGTCGCCATGCTGTCCATCTTTATCTGCCCGTGGTTTTTGTTCGGCTATCTGCTGATCACGCCCATCTTCTGGTCCAGCGTAAAGCTGAAGCGCCACACGGTTCCCCAGCTTCTGGTCGGCTCCGTCATCCCGGTGCTGGCGATGCTGGTTTGCTGCGCGCAGTTTCTCTGATTTTTTAATTATAAACGGAATCCCGGAACTTTGCAAGTAGAAAAACGCCGTCCCCGAAGCGGACATTCTGTCGGTTTCGGGGGCGGCACATTTTATTGAGTCATTTTTCCTCAAGGATCTTGTTCAACTCGTGCATGAAGCTGTTGATGTCCTTGAACTGGCGGTACACGGAGGCAAAACGCACATAGGAAACCTCATCCAGAGGCTTCAGACGCTCCATAACCAGCTCGCCGATCTTCCCCGTGCTGACCTCGCGTTCCAAAGAATTCTGAATGATCTGCTCTATCTCCGTCGTCGCCGCTTCGAGATCCGCCATGCTGACGGGACGTTTTTCGCAGGCGCGCACCATGCCGTTGAGAATCTTATTGCGGTCAAAAGCCTGACGGCTGTTGTCCTTCTTTACCACCACAATGGGCAGGCTCTCCACCGTCTCATAGGTCGTAAACCGTTTCTGGCAGGAGAGGCACTCTCTGCGGCGGCGGATGCTCATGCCGTCATCGGAATGTCTGGAATCCACGACCTTGCTTTCCTGATACCCACAATACGGACATTTCATGATGCTGTCTCCTTTTTCCTCTGTTCTTTTATCTATTTTAGCAAAGTCAAGGGAAAAAGTCCATCCTTTTTTCAAAAAACCTGCGTGTCTATGACTTCCTCCAGCGTGCAGGGCGTCACGGCGTTGCGCCGCAGCGTGTCAAGCAGGCGGTCAATCTGCTCCCTGCTCTCCGTGACGAAGCAGGAAGCCGTCTGTTCCTCCCCGGCACCGTGCAGCGTGACGCGGACGCCATAGAGCGTCGTCCCCTCCGGTGTCTGTTTTTCCATCCTGTCGTAGTAGACGATGCCCACATCCCGCAGATACCGGATTCCGAATCTGATGTACGTCATTGTTTACCGCCTCCGTTTCCCTGTGTGTCTATTGAAGCACACGGAGGCAGGCTTCGCCACAAAAACCATTTCCCCATTTTGGACGGCGGAAAAGAAAAAAGTCAGAATCCCCTGAAAAATCGGAAATTTCCGGATTTTTCAGGGGATTTTCAAGGGTTGATTTGAAAACGGCGGTCAGATTTCGTCAAACACTTCCGCTTCCAGCAAATAAGCGGAACGTTCCAGGATCTCCGCAGACTGGATGCTGTTCATCAGCTCAACGCTGCCGCCCTCTGCCTGCCGCAGCAGGCCCGCCGCGGACAGGCGGCGCTTTGTCTCCCGTGCGGTCCCGTCGGCGCCGTCCAGGATTTCCGTGTTCTGACCCAGAATCCGGCGAATCTGCGGGCGCAGGAAGGGGTAGTGCGTGCAGCCCAGCACCGCCGCCTCCGGCGGCCGGTCCGCACAATCGCCCAGATACTCCCGGATACACGCTTCCACCGCGGGATCCGCCAGCTCGCCGTGCTCCACAAACTCCACCAGCTTCGGGCAGGGCCGTTTGATGATTTCGCAATCCGACGCACAGTGCTCCGTCAGCAGGGCAAATTTCTTTTCCCGCAGGGTCGCCTCCGTCGCCATAACAAGGATACGCCCGCCCGGGTGGCGCGAAACGGCCAGCTTCAGCGCCGGCTCGATTCCGATGATGATACGTTCGGGGTAATGGCTTCGCAGCGTGTCAATGGCAGCGGAAGTGGCGGTGTTGCAGGCGATTACCAGCGCCTTGGCGCCCCGTTCAAAGAGCATACGCGCCGCCGCGAATGTCAGCTCCCGTATTCTCTCCGTTGGCATTGAGCCGTAGGGCGCATGCAGGGAATCGCCGAAATAGAGGTAGTTCTCCTGCGGCATCTGCCGCACCAGCTCCCGCAGGACGCTGATGCCGCCCAGACCGGAGTCAAAGACCGCGATCGGCCTGTCACAGCTATGCATGCAACCACCTCTTTTCCGCCTATTATTATACACATTTTTGACAGGAACGCAATGAAAATATCGAAAAGCCGCAGCATGCACGCTGCGGCTTTTCAAAAACTGGAATGGACTAATCCGCCAATTCGTAAGCCAGCACCCTGTATTCCGCAACGTCGGCCGCCTTGAGCGTATCCGGCAGCATAAAGCTGCTGAGCTCAAAGTGTTGGGTCGCGCTGGCCTTCAGTACCTCGGACGGGACATCGGAGAACTGCCCGGCCAGTCTGCCTTCCGCGTCAAACAGGAGGACAGCAATGCAGTAGTGCTTGGCGTCGGCCTGCGTAGAATTGCGGATCATGCCCACCAGTTCCATGCCGCCGTAACGGGAGTCCCTCAGACTTGTCTCCGTCGTGGAGAAAAAGAGCTGCTCGCCGGCGGCCTCGGATACCTTGGGCGTGAACTCCAGTGTCAGTCCGTCCAGATCCTCCGTCTCAAGGTAGGTCTCCACATAGTAGTATCCGGTCTCGCCGGGAGCGATGACCTGGGGATAGGCCGACACCCTGCTGTCCGAAGCAACCGCCGTGCCGTCCTTTGACCGCACCTGAAACGGGCTGCTCTCCAGAAGGAGCGGCGTTTCACCAGTGTTCCGAACCGCCGAAATGACCTGCGCCCATGCTTCCCCCACCATATTTCGGTAAGGATTGAGTCTTTGATCAACCGTCTCATAAGCGATTTCCGGGGTCTCGCTGACCAGTGGCACAGACTCCTCCGTCGAAGGAGGCGGCTCGGTTTGACTGGGCACTGGCGCCGCAGAGGACGGCGCGGCCGTGGAGGGCTCCGGCGCAGAAGAGGACTCCTGCGGCTCCGGCTTCGCGGCGCAGGCGCATACCAAAAGCACAAACGCACAGAGCAGCGGCATCACAAGATATCGTTTCATTTTCGTTTCCTTTCTACTCAACGATCTGCCAATGTGGGTGCGTGATTTGTTCGAAGGTCTCATCGGACAGGATCGGCCGGTCCAGACGCTTCTGCGTTTCCGGCCGGATTCGTCCGCCCTGTGCGACCTCGCTGCCCGCAAGCCGTACATCCTTCAGATAGGCTTCCTTCTGGCGCCGGCAGGCGTCAATGGCAAACAGCTCTCCCTGCGGGCAGAAAATCGCCTCATAGCACTGGCCGCAGAGCAGAGAAAACTCGGTGCGCACCGCGGCATAAAGCCGCTCCGTGCCGGTATGCCAGCAGGTTGAGATCAGTACCAGCTTTTTTTGCAGCATTTTGGGATCTCTGAGCTCATGCTGCGTATTTCCGCTCCAGCCGTAGGCTCTGGTGTAGGGCAGGCAGCGGTCGGTCATGGTTTTGAGGGGGCCCGGAAGCCCGTAGAAATATAAGGGAAAGCTCTCAATGATCACATCCGCCCGCTCAATCGCGGCATAGACCCGCTGCATATCGTCCTGCTGCACACATTGGCCCGGCGTCTTTGTCCAGCAGCACAGGCAGCCGGTGCAGGGGCGGATACGGAGATTTCCAAGCTCCAGCATCTCAATTTCCGTACCCTCCGGAAAGCCCGAAAGAAACGCGCGGGTCACAACGAGAGTGTGGCTGTTTTCTCCCTTCGGGCTGGCGTTGACGACCAGAACTCTCATTCGGTTTCTCCGTAGATCGCATCCTGCGCAACCCCGGTGAACATCAGTTCCCCCTTGGCGCGCAGTTCGCCGTCGCAGCGGATCTCCACAGCAAACTGATACACGCCCGCGCCGCC
>CAJMQR010000093.1 GCA_905215665.1 uncultured bacterium
GGATCGGTACGGTGGACAAAAGCGGCGTATTCACTGTGACGGCCTCGCTGGGAACCGGCAGTACGTCTTATCTCTATCTGACCGCCACGTCGCTGGTGGATGCTACTCAGACAACCGAAGCGAAATTCGAGATGACCGGCTATGAGATCAGTGCATGGGGCGCGAATCAGACGGTTTCTCTCTCGCAGGACGGCCAGACCGCAAAAACCGCTTCCGTCACCGGCGGCGTGCAGGGGCATACGCTGTGGAGCTGTGAGATCCCCGAGGGTGTTGCGGCACTGGCGGAGGATCCCAGCAAGGGAACGGCGCTGAAGCTCAACCTCTACCGTCCCGGCACCGTGCAGGTGAAGCTCGCGCTGGATATAGACGAGAGCATGACCTCCACCGCCGTGATTACCGTTACGGGCGTCGCCGTGGAGGACGCAGCGGGCCGGCGGGCCAAGACCTATCTGGAAATCAGCGCCGAACAGCCGCATCCTTCGGCGCAGCTTGCGGCCTACTGCCAGGAGGGGCGCGCGGTTGCCTCCTGGGAGAGCAGCAATCCCGCGATTGTCACGGTGGACGCGGCGGGCAAACTCACCGCGCAGGCGGTCGGCTCTGCAATCGTTACCGCCACGGATGATCAGGGCGGCAAGGGCGGCATTAAGGTTGTGGTCACGGACGCGGAAACGTCGTATTTCGAATCTCTGGAGTTCCTTGCCAGCGCACTCAACGGCTGGAGCGCCGGCAAGACCTTCCAGGCTACGACGCTGGACTACGACCTTGCAATCAGGAATTATTCCACAAGCACCCTGACTCTGCAAAACACCACGCTTTACAATACCGAAAAATACACCGCCACGGCGGAATACACGGATGTAAACGGTGAAAAGAAAACCGTCGAGGTCAAAAGCGGCGCAGTTACCATGCTGCCCGACCAGCCCTTTGACGCCTCCGTCATGACCATTACGCTGGCGGACAGGACGGATCCCTCGAACCGGACGGTCTATACCTTCCATGTCACCCGTCCGCGCGACACCGGCAAGGGCATCAAGGCGGCCTCCTGGGGCGACACCGCCGGAGGAATCGCGCTTGTTCCGGACGGGCGTGAGCTGGAGAGCGCGAAGTACGAGGGCTACGCTGAGGGAACGGTCTTCCAGCTGAACGGCGACGGCACCTATGTGACCTCCGGCAGCAGCCGCAAGACCGGCCCGAGCGCCACGCACTACAACTACCGAACCCATCTGTTTGAGAACGAAAAGAGCTTCTCTCTGCTATTCAAGAGCAGCACGGCCTATCAGCATCTGCGCTACAGCGCCGACGGCGAAACCTGGACCGAGCTGCCGCAGGGCGGCGGCATGACCGGGAAGCTCGGCTTCACCTGGGGCAAGGCGACGGTCAGGCTCCAGATCCTCGACGACAAGACCTATGCGGAGAACATCGCGGCCGGCCGGGACGGCTTTGACGGCGGCGAGCCCGTCACCTACACCGTCGAGGTCGTGCAGCTCGACCTGTCCGCGGCGGACGCGCAGCTTCTGACCGCGCAGACGGAAACGGGCGACTGGTATCCCGGGTTTGACGGGTCACTGTATTCCTATAACGTCGTTGTTCCAAACGGCACCACGGAGGCAACGCTGACCTATACCGCCGCGCCCGGCGCGGTTGTGACCATGGGAAAGACAGAGCAGACCCCGGACGAAAACGGCGTCTATACTCTGGCGCTTGGCACCGCCGCCAAGACTCTGACGGTCACCTCGCCGGAGGGCCTTGTCAATACCTACAGCTTCAAGCTGCTGGCGAGGAGCAAATACGCCGGCCCGGACAGGGTGGCCGACTACCTCTGCATCGGCAGCCAGTATACCAACGGCTCTTACGGCACCGCGCCGGAGACGACGCTGGCAGGAAGCCTGAAGTCCCTCGGCAATTTCGGCGGTTATATCACCTATTATTTTGAAAACCCCATTACGGACGACCCGAACAACCGATACGGCATAGACTTCTATGTCTACGGCAACAGCCAGGAAAACAATCAGGACAGCATGGCGGAGCTGGGTCAGGTCTATGTGTCCGAGGACGGCGAGAACTGGTACGCGCTGGCAGGCAGCGAGCATTATGAGGATAAGGCCGTCTGGGATTACACCATTACCTATACAAAGCAGGCGGACGGAAAGTCCGCGTGGACGGACAATCAGGGCAATGCCATGCTCCCCTCCGCAGCCGTGACATGGCCGAAACAGTCACTTTATTCCATGAATCAGGCCGGAAGTCAGGACAGCTACAGCTTCACGGGCGTCCTCTTCAAGAGTCAGGAGGACGGCACCGTCATGGGTACGAGCCAGACGACCTCCTGCGCCGCCCGCGCGAAATTCGGCTATGCGGACTACTATGCCAACGGTGCAATCGGCGCGGACGTCAATCCCTATGTGGAGAATCCCACACAGAGCAACGGCTTCGATCTTGCATGGGCCGTGGACGCTGCGGGCATGCCCGTCAAGCTGGAGCAGGTCCATTATGTAAAGGTCGCGACCGCCTCCAATATCTGGGCCGGCGCTTTCAAGGAGAAATCCACCGAGGTTTCGCAGCTCGTCCGGACCACGGCGCAGGAGACGGCGGTCGGAAAGACCGCACAGCCTGCGGGCGTGACGATCTCTGACGGAACACGCACCAAGACCGTCTGCTTCAACGGGGAGGATCAGGTCTATTACATCGGCACGGAGGATATGGCCGAGGTTTCCCTGCTGGTCAACGGCACCGGCGAGGGGGATAATCTCTATATCAACAACCGCCGCGTCGCTTCCGGAGAGAGCGTGCGCATTGAGGTGCCGCAGGACGGCGGGCGTCTGGTGCGGCTGATCGTGCAGAGCGGCGACAGCGAGCCCTTCCTCTGCGTTCTGAAGCTCATGCAGGGCAAAACGGAGGAGGAGCTGCAAAAGGAAGCGATCCGGGATATCTACCGGCAGACCGGCGCGGCGCTGAACAACGCTGCGCAGGCCAACGCCCCGCAGGTCGGCTCCGTCGGGGGCGAGTGGATGGTGCTCGGCCTTGCCAGAAGCGGTTTCGAGATCCCTGAGGCGTATTATCAGAATGTCGCCGCCTATGTCAGCGAACATATAAATGAAAAAGAGCAGCTCAGCCCCCGCCTCTCCACGGACAATTCCCGTGTGATCCTCGCGCTGACCGCCGCCGGCTATGACGTGACGGATGTGGGCGGCCATGACCTTCTGAAGGGCCTGAGCGACCTTACCTTCCTCAAAAAGCAGGGGATCAATGGCCCGATCTGGGCGCTGCTGGCGCTGGACAGCCATGCCTATGAGATCCCGGAGAATGACGATCCTTCCAAACAGACCACCCGCGAAGCGCTGGTTGCAACCATCCTTGCCGCGCAGCTTGAAAACGGCGGCTGGTCTCTGGACGGGAATGCCGCCGTCGATCTCACCGCCATGGCGCTGCTGGCGCTGGCGCCCTATGCCAGCGAAGACAGGGTTGCGGCGGCAGTGGGAAAGGCGCTCACGCTTCTCTCCGCCATGCAGGAGGAGGACGGCGGCTACAGCGAAATGGGCGCCGTTAACAGCAATTCCTGCGCGCAGGTGGTCACGGCTCTGTCCGCACTCGGCATCGACGCAGGAACCGACAGACGCTTCGTAAAGAACGGCAACTCCGTGCTGGAGGCCATGTGCGGCTTCTATACCGGCAAGGGAAGCTTCGGTTATGATTCCGCCGGGACTGCGGAGCAGATGTCCACGGAGCAGTGCTACTATGCGCTGGCCGCTTACTTCCGCATGGAAAACGGGCAGAACGCCCTTTACGACATGACAGACGTGACGCTGCGCGGCCATGTACACGGCTTCCTGCCCGCCCATGACGAAAACGGCCACTGGACCGTCTGTGCCTGCGGCGAGAAGACCGAAACGCAGGCGCACACCTTTGGCGCATGGGTTGTAACCAGAGCCGCAACGGAGAAGGAAAAGGGCGCAAGAGAGCGCACCTGCACCGTCTGCGGTTATGTCCAGACCGGGGAGCTGGACTTCAGCCCCGAAACGGGCGACGGCTTCCGACTCTGGATGTGGACGGCGCTGGGAGGCGCCTCCTGCGCGGCCCTCGCGATTCTCCTGCTTCTGAAAAAACGCAGAACGCTTGCATAAAGCATAAACAAGAACGTCTCCCGTGCCGCCGGCACGGGAGACGTTTCGGTCTGTCAAAAAACCTTCTGGCCGAAGGTTTCGGAGGGAAGAAAAGTGTGAAAGGAAACCGTCAGGGTTTCCTTTCGCGTTCAATCACCCGCCGCAGCGACCAAAATTGCAAAATAATACTACATTTTTATATTTTGCAATTTTGCCTCCAGCTTGTCAAAAAGTCCAAAGGGACTTTTTTGACA
>CAJMQR010000094.1 GCA_905215665.1 uncultured bacterium
CGGGAAATCAGATGCCGCGACTGCGGGCTGGCGAACCATGAGACAATATTCTCCGCCGTGACGGCGCCGATGTCCCGGATCTGCGTCAGTTCCTCCTGCGTCGCCTGCATGAGCGCGTCCAGAGAACCGAAGGTTTTTGCAAGCACCTTGGCAGCCTTCTCCCCCACCTGACGGATGCCGAGAGCAAAAATCAGGCGGCTGAGGTCATTATTCTTGCTGCTTTCAATGGCTGCCAACAGCTTCTGCGCCGCCTTGGAGCCGCTTTTCCAGAGGCTTTTCAGCTCGTCCAGCGTAAGGAAGTAGATATCCGCCGGGGAACGGACGGCTCCCATGGTGATGAGCTGCTCGACGATGGCGTCTCCCAGGCCGTCGATATCCATCGCATTTCTGGAGACGAAATGCGCAATGTTTCTGGAAAGCTGCGCGGGACACTCCGCGCCGGTGCAGCGGAGCGCCGCCCCGTCCGGATCGCGCTCGACCGGCGCGCCGCAGACCGGGCAGAGAGACGGCAGGCGGTAGGGGCTTGTCCCCGCCGGCCGCTTTTCCGTCTCCACGGAGAGAATCTCCGGAATGATCTCCCCTGCCTTGCGGATTTTCACCGTGTCGCCGATGCGGATATCCTTTTCCGTGATAAAATCCTGATTGTGCAGCGTTGCATTGGTCACCGTCGTTCCCGCGAGGCGCACGGGCCGGACGACGGCCTTCGGCGTCAGGACGCCCGTTCTGCCCACCTGCACCACAATGTCCTCAAGCACCGTCTCCCGGATTTCGGGAGGATACTTATACGCGCAGGCCCAGCGCGGAAACTTTGCCGTGCTGCCCAGAAGCGCACGGTCGGCCAGATTATTCAGCTTGACCACCGCGCCGTCAATGTCAAACGAATATCCGTATCGTTCCTGTCCGATCCTGCGGATTTCCTCCGTCGCCTCCGCCGCCGTGGCGCACAGCTGATACGGAATGACCTTGAAATGCCGCTGCTTCAGATAGTCCAGCGTCTGCGCGTGCGTCTGAAACTCGATTCCTTCGGCAAGCTGGAGATTAAAGATCAGAATATCCAGCCTTCGCTCGGCCGCAATGGAAGGATCCAACTGACGCAGGCTGCCCGCCGCAGCGTTGCGCGGATTGGCAAAGAGGCTCTTTCCCGCTTCCTCACGGGCGGCATTCAGTTTTTCAAACACCTCCCGCGGCATAAACACTTCTCCGCGCACGATCAGTCTGGAAGGTGCATCATCAATACGCAGGGGAATGGAACGGATGGTCTTGAGATTCTCCGTCACATCTTCCCCAATGCGGCCGTCGCCGCGGGTCGCGCCGCGGACAAACACACCGTCCCGATACTCCAGCGCGACGGAAAGGCCGTCCACCTTCGGCTCCACGCTGTAGGCCGCATTCCGCACCGTCTCACGCAGGCGGCGGTCAAACTCTCCGACCTCTTCCTCGGAAAAAACATCCTGCAGGCTCTCCAGCGGGACGGCATGCTCCACCTTTTCAAAGCGGCTCAGTGCCTCCCCGCCGACGCGTTTTGTCGGAGACAGGGGCGAGGCGAACTCCGGATACCGCGTCTCCAGCTCCTCCAGCCGGCGAAGCTTTTTGTCATATTCATAGTCCTCCATGGTCGGGGCGTCCAGCACGTAATAAAGTCGGTTTGCCTCCTCCAGTTCCCGAGTCAGTTCTTCGATTTCCTTTTGTGGATTCATGGCAGCTCCTCCAAGCCAATGTAGGTTGCGGGCACTTGCCCGACAATCACCGTCTCCGCGACCAGCACGCTGGAATCAACCGCGACCTCCTGCGTGCCGTTCAGGGTCATCAGCGTAATCGTCACATTGATGTCAAAAAAGATACGATGCAGGGTCTGGTTGATGCCGGCATCCAGAAACTCATTGCGAAAGAACGCGTCCGATGTGCGCACCGCGATCACGCGCGCCGGAAGGTATGGCCCTCTGCCGGAAAAAAGCTCCGGCAGCACGACACTACCGACCGGAACGCTCAATTCCTCGACCGAAAGATCGAGCAGTTTTCTGTCCATGCTTTCCAGAATCTTTGTCCGAAGGCCATTGACTTCCGCAACATTTGCGCGCATGGCGGTGACGTTTCCATTGACGTCCTTCTCAATCGTGATGATTCTGTCATAGTCTATCCCGCCGCCTTCCAGCTGCTCCTGAATAGACTCATATACCACCGTGGACGCCTGATTATCGACCTGCGTCCGCATCAGCTTTTCCGCCAGCGGGCAGAGACGCACGCGCACCAGCGTCACAAGGCCGATGGTAACCAGCAGCACAGCCGCAGCGATCAGGCGAAACCGGTCTCTTTGTTCCAACGTCATACAGACCACCCCGCAGATGGATATGACGCCGTCCGAATGATTATGCCTGCTTTTTCATACGCGCCGCGGCGGCGCAGGCCATCAGTCGTTTGGTACCCACCTGATCAAAGGCGATCTCCAGCATGGCGTCGTTCCCCATTTTCAGGACGGACAGGACCATGCCGCGACCGAAGGTATCGTGAATCACCATATCACCCTTTTTGAAATCCGGCAGCACCGCCTGCGTCCTGCGGGACGCGAAGGAATCCGTTGAGACCCGCTGACGGATGCGGACCGGTGTCTCCGGCATTGCGGCTCTCGGCGGCTCCGCCTTTCTGCCCGTGATCAGCTCCGGCGGGATCTCGTCGATAAAACGCGAGGGGCGGTTGACCGTCGTGCGGCCATAGAGCATGCGCTGCTTTGCGCAGGTCAGCGTCAGACGCTTTTTGGCGCGGGTAATGGCGACGTAGCAAAGGCGGCGTTCCTCCTCCATTTCCTCCGGGTCCCCGATGGAACGGATGCCGGGGAAGAGGCCCTCTTCCGCGCCTACCACATACACGTTGGGGAATTCCAGTCCCTTTGCCGAGTGCATCGTCATCATGACCACAGCATCCGCATCCCTGTCATATTGCTCGATGTCCGTGTAAAGCGCAATCTCCTCCAGAAAACCGCTGAGCGACGGCTCGTCCGTATGCTCCACATAGTTTACGATGGAGGATTTGAGTTCGCGCACGTTTTCGAGCTTGGTGCGGTTTTCCAGTTCGTCCTTTTCTTCGAGCATTTGGACGTAACCGGTACGGATGAGCAGTTCCTCATAGAAGTCCGGCAGAGGAAGTGTTTCGGAAAGCTCCGCACATTCCTCGATCAGGACAGAAAAGTTCATCAGCTTCTGCGCCGCGCGTTCCATGGCCGGATAGGAAAAAGGATCGCTGATCACGCTGTAAAGCGGCTTGCCGGAAGCGGCGCACAGCCGCTCAATTGTCTCGACGGTTTTTGCGCCGATGCCGCGCGGCGGCTGGTTGATGATGCGCTTGAGGCGCAGATCATCCGCACGGTTGCTGATGACCCACAGATAGGCCAGCATGTCTTTGACTTCGGCACGGTCAAAAAAGCGCGTGCCGCCGATAATGCGGTATGGGATCCCGCTGCGCTTGAAGGCATATTCCATCGCGTTGGACTGCGCGTTCGTGCGGTAAAGGATGGCAAAATCCTTGAAGTTCCGGCCGCGGGACTCCGTCAGGATATTATTTGCGACAAAACTGGCTTCATCCGACTCGTTAAAGGCCTCATAGAAAAGAATGTTCTCGCCGGCGCCGTTGTTTGTCCAGAGCTTTTTCCCCTTGCGGCCGCGGTTGTGGGAGATCACCGCGTTCGCCGCGTCCAGAATGGACTGCGTCGAACGGTAATTCTGCTCCAGCCGGATGACCTTGGCGCCCCTGTATTCCTTTTCAAAATCCAGAATATTGCGGATGGTCGCGCCGCGGAAACGATAGATGCTCTGATCGTCGTCGCCTACGACGCAGATGTTCTCATAGCGTCCCGCCAGCAGGGAGGCCAGCAGGTACTGCAGATGGTTCGTATCCTGATATTCGTCGATGAGGACATAACGGAACTTTCGCTGGTAATAATCGCGCACGTCCTCAAACTCCTGCAGGATCTGCACCGTCAGCAGGATGATATCGTCGAAGTCCACGGCGTTGGAGGCTCTCAACCGCTTCTGATACTCGTCATACAGCTCCGCGATCCGCTTGAGGCGGTAGTCGTCCCCCGCATCTGCGGCGAAGGCTGCCGGACCGGCCATCTGATCCTTCGCTTTGGAGATCATGCCGAGGACGGTCCGCGGCGGGAAGATCTTCTCGTCCAGATTCCGGTCGCGGAGAATCTCTTTGATCACGCGCTCGGAATCGGCCGTGTCATAGATGGTGAAGCTGCGGTCATAGCCGATGCGCTCGATTTCCCGGCGCAGGATCCGGCAGCAGGCGGAGTGAAAGGTCATGGCCCAGACGTCGTTGGC
>CAJMQR010000095.1 GCA_905215665.1 uncultured bacterium
TCCTTTCACACTTTTCTTCCCTCCGAAACCTTCGGCCAAAAAGGTTTTTTGACAGCCTGAGGCGCTGCTATGCAGCGCCTTTTCTGTTTGAAACGCCCCTTCCTTGGGAAAAATCAGGATAAGGGGGGATTTTATGGTCAAGGGAAATTCCAGACAGGTGATCGTCGTGAAGTCGCCCGATCCGCGGCTTTTTGAGCAGGCCATTTTTTTGCTGAAGGAGGACGCGGTGGAAAACGGCGGCGTCTCCCCGCGTGAGCTTCTGGAGGAAGCCCAGCGGGTCGCGGACCGCTATGTCACGGAACGGGTCCCGCAGGCGAAAAAAACCGTTTTCCGGCGGATTCTCTGGGCAGCGGCCGGCGCAGCGCCCGTTGCGCTGGCATGGCTGGCAAGCGCTTTATTCTTTTAAGTTTCATTTTTGTAGTTGCTACCCGGCATCTGAAAGGCTTCCCGGCTTTTTTCAGCATGCCGGGTTGTCTTTTGCGGCAATTTGTGCTAAAGTATCATCAAAAAGGAGGAGATGCGCCTTGCAGCTATTCGGAAGGCCGATCGCAGGCCCCGTTGTGCTGGCCCCCATGGCCGGCGTCACGGACTACGCGTTCCGCACCGTCTGTGCCGGACTCGGCGCTGCCGTCACCGTAACGGAGATGGTTTCCTCCCGCGCGCTGGTCTATCAGGATAAAAAAAGCCGCGCCCTGCTGCGCAAAAACGAAGGTTCACTCTGCGGCGCGCAGCTCTTCGGCAACGATCCGGAGATCATGGCGCAGGCCGCGGTCCTTGCGCTGGAACTCAGCGGATGCGACTTTATTGACCTGAACATGGGCTGCCCCATGCCGAAAATTGTCAATAACGGCGACGGCTGCGCCCTTATGAAGGACGTTTCCCTCGCCGGAAGAATCATCCGCGCCGTAAAAGACGCCGTTTCCGTTCCCGTCACCGTCAAGACCCGTCTTGGATGGGACCGGGGCTGCATCAACGTCACGGAGCTTGCCCGGACAGCCGCAGAAAACGGTGCGGATGCCGTCACCGTCCACGCGCGCACGAAGACCATGCTCTATTCCGGCCGCGCCGATTGGGATAGAATCAAAGAGGTCTGCGCCTGCGTCAGCATTCCCGTGATCGCCAACGGTGATATTGCTTCGCCGGAGGACGCGCTGCGCTGCCGGGCTCACAGCGGTGCCTCCCTGTTCATGGTCGGGCGCGCCGCTTTCGGCGACCCATGGCTTTTGGGGCAGATTTCCGCCGCCCTGACCGGCGCGGAGATTCCCGCCCGGCCTGCCCTTCCGGAGCGAATGGATCTGGCGCTGCGTCAGATCTCTCTTGCAGCCGGGGACAAGGGAGAACATATTGCCTGTCTGGAGGCGCGCAAGCATCTTGCCTGGTATCTGCGCGGCGTGCCCCACAGTTCGTTTTATAAGGATCAGATCTCCAGGCTCTCAACGATGGAGGAGGTCTGCGCGGTCGTGAAAGCGATCAAGCGGGATTTGAGGTGAGGAGCATCGACGAAAACAAGTGCATAAAAAAGGCAATCGCCGGCGATCCGGATGCCTTTGAACAGCTCATGCTGCAATATCAGGCGCAGGTCTACCGCCTGACTTTCCGCATGACGAACCATGCGGAGGACGCCGCGGATCTGACGCAGGAAATTTTTCTCAAGGCGTGGAACAATCTGGATAAATTTGAATTCAAGTCCGCCTTTTCCACATGGCTTTACCGGCTGGCCTCCAACCTGTGCATCGACTTTCTGCGCAACAGCAGGCGCCGTCAGACGGTTCCCCTCGTTTTCGAGGACGGCGATGGCGAGGAGCAGCAGATCGAGATTCTCGATCCCGCCCCGCTTCCCGAGGACGTTGTCATCGCCGCCGAACGGCAGACACATCTGAACGCTGCGATGGAAGCGCTGGAGCCGGAGCACCGCGAAATCCTGACGCTTCGCGTTGTCAATGACCTGAGCTATACGGAAATCGCCGCAATCCTCGGGCTCAAGGAGGGTACCGTCAAATCCCGCCTTGCACGGGCGCGGGAAAAACTAAGAAAAAATTATTACAAATAGGGAACAAAAGTTACCCCTCGCCGTCTAACCTCACAGTAGGGGGGCATGCCTATGAACTGTGATGTTTTCCGCATATTAATCAGCGGACACATGGATGGCGCGAATTCGGAAATTGAAGAGAAACGCCTGCAGGAGCATCTGAAAGGATGCAGATCCTGCCGCGCGCTTCTGGAGGAATATGAACGCAACGACCGGCTTCTGTCGGAGGTGCCCTCGCCTCCGGAAAATCTGACCGGACGGATTATGCGGGAGATTGTCCCCCGCAGGAAAAAGAAAAAAGCGAAATACATCTATTTCACCGTTCCGGCGGCAGCTCTTGCCACCGCTGCACTTTTTGCTTTTGCCGTTTTCCGCATGGGAGCCTTGCCCGGTCTGTCTGCCAAATCGGCGGATGCAGCGTCCCCTGGGGAGGAACAGGATTCACAGAGTTTCTCCGACGTTTTGGGCACAGACGGCGCTTATAACGGCGCGTCAGCCGCAACAGGTGAGTTTTTATTCTCCCCGCAGGATTCTCTGGCGGAGGCTGAGACGTCAGCCGCCCTTGAAACGCCGCAGACGTCCGAAGCTTTCCGGCAGCAGGTACCTACGGATGTGAATGCTCCCGCAGAGGCTGGATTCCCGGACAATTCTTCCACGGTTTCCGTGGAAACCCCTGAGGAAGTTCCCTTCAAAAGCGGAAACTCCGCCGACACTCCAGAGCTTATCGAGCCTGATTTGGGAAACATGGTAACGTCGGAAGACCCCGCCTCCAATGCCACAGTTCTGCCGAATTCACCGATTCTCATCCTGTGGAATGCCAAGGACAGCGAGATACCTGCAGCCCTTGAGCTGCTTCCGTCCGCCGCGGATGCAGAGAGCGCCTGCGGTGTGCAGGACTATCTGCACATCAGCCCGGATTCCCCAAAAATCACACTGCTTGACCGTTTTCTCTCCATTCTCTGCCGGCATGATGGCCCCTATGCCCAGAAAAATACGGTGAAATCCCCCTATTTCGGCCGTTACAGGGCTCCAGCACAGCGCGATCCGGCGTTTACCGTCACTGCGTATGAAATGTCCTATTCCGAGCTGACTGAGCTGTTTTACACCTGCGCCGGAAAGTATGAGATGGCCATCTATTATCCCGCGGAGGGGTTGGATCTTTCCGAGTCCACCGCATGCACGCTGCTCTGTGTTACGGTCATTTCCTCGCCTGCAAGGATGGAAACAAACAATAATATTGTGATTGCATCGTAATAATTTAATCCTCTTTTTCGCAGACTACACAGGAGGTGTCGTTTGTGAAAAAGAGGATTTTTCTTTGTGCGCTGACCGCGCTATTGCTTCTTCCGAAAGTCTCCGCAAAGGAGGATTTCATCCGCTGGGTGGATTTTGACGTCGGCTACTCGGCCCTGCAAAGGGCGTTGGAAATCGACATCGCTTCTCAGGGGGAAGAACCGCCCCTTTCGTGGATCGATATTCTGGCGCTGGCCGCAACACACTGCGGCGGAAAAAACATCAGCGTAAAGGCAGTCAACAGTGCCGCGAAGGAGCTGAGGGGCGACCGCTCCCCCGCGGAATTTCTGGGAGAACAGTTCAAATACTTTGCCTATTATCAGGAAGCCTACCATGCCGCATTGGGCGGGCTGGTAGGCCACTACGCCATTGAGGTCACCAACCGGGAAACCGGAGAAAAGGAATGGGTCCCTGCCTACGGTCTGAAGGCCTTCTCCCCCATTGCCGCCGGCTACGGCTACTCGCACTACGACGATTTCGGCAGCAGCCGCACCTACGGGTTTGCCCGGCGGCATCTGGGCAACGATCTGCTCGGCGCGCTGGGCACGCCCATCGTCGCCGTGGAAGGCGGCACCGTGGAAGCGCTGGGTTGGAACCAGTACGGCGGCTGGCGTATCGGAATCCGCTCGGACGACCGGCTGCGCTATTATTACTATGCCCACCTGAGAAAGGACAATCCCTATGCGCCGGGTCTTGCCGAGGGCCAGCATGTCAGCGCCGGCGACGTCATCGGCTTCATGGGCAGAACGGGCTACTCCCATAAGGAAAACGTCAACAACATCGAAACCGTCCATCTGCACTTTGGCATGGAGCTGGTGTTCGACGAGAGCCAGAAGGAGTGTAATTCCGAAATCTGGATCGACGTCTACAACATCGTCCGCCTGCTGTCGTCGCACCGCAGCTCCGTGTACTACAACAAGGAAAGCGGCCGGTGGGAACGGCTGTATCCCTTCCGCGATCTGGACGCGGACTAG
>CAJMQR010000096.1 GCA_905215665.1 uncultured bacterium
ACCCCGATTTTTCGGGATTACACCAATTCTTCAAAAAAGATCCTTACGGGACGTCAGCATTTGGATCCGCCGCTTTTTTGTACCGTGCGGGGGTTGATACTAGACTCCCATGAAAAGTAGACAAAGTATACTTTTCATAGCGCGTCAGCGCGTCGGAGTCTGCATGAGACGTCTTCTGCGCTTTTAGCGCAGAAGGGCGACGCTTTCAGCGGCGTCTTTCCGATAAAAAGTGTCTGCTTTTTATCGGAAAAAGTATAAATTCGCAAATAATAATATAAAAGTTACAAACTGATTTTGCTTTTTCAATGGAGCAATAGTATAATATACTTAAGTTCATTGAGGAGGATGCAAGATGGCCCGAGGAAAGACAATCTGCAAATATCTGACGGCGGCGGCCCTGCTGCTTGCGATGGCGGCATCGGTTGGCGGCTGTAAAAGGGCGGCGCCGGATCCGCAGCCCGCGCCCCTGAGCGCCTTTCTGTCCGGTACCACGCTGAACGGGACCGACCTGTCCGGCAGGACGCCGGAGGAAGCCGCACAGCTCCTGAAGGAGGCCGCGGAACAGTATACGCTGAAGGTGACGCTGGACGACGTGGAGTTCTCCATGGACGCGGCCCAGCTTGGCCTTACATATAACGAAAAGACCGATCTGGCGGCCATGCTGAAGGAGCAGGACGCGCAACCGTCCAGACTTGCCTTTGAAGAAAAACAGCTTTATCTGACGGGAGACGCAGAACAGCTTCAGGCGGCCATGCTGAAAGCGAAGCAGGACGCGCAGGCTGCGGCGGAGGCCGCGAAGGCGACCGAACCTTCCTCTACCGGTGCGTCAGAGAATTCCGAACCGTCGGAGAATTCAGAGCCGTCGGAAAGTACACAGGCGCCGGAAAACACGGAACCGACGGAACTGCCGGAAGAGCCCGCGCTTTTGCTGGACGATCCGACGCGCGCGCATCTTGTCTATGACGCGGAAAGCGGGGCCTTTGTCGGCGCGGACGGGGAGCCCGGCACCTATATAGTCTATGATGAAGCGGTCCAAAAGGTGGCGCAGGCCGCCAGCCAACTGCTCCCGGAGGTCAAAGTGCGCTCACAGCAGAAGCAGTCCGAAGGGGAGAAGGCGGCCGACAGCGAGAAGCTTGCCGCTGCCATTGAAGAGGCGAACTCCTACCTTGCGGTATCCCTTTCCTACAGCTTTACTCCCGAAGGAAGGGAAACCAGTTATGAGCGGATCGGAAAGAGCCAGATTGCGGGCTGGCTGCTCATCCAGCCGGACGGGCTGAGCGTCGCGCTGGACACCGAGGCGATTTCCTCCTACTGCTCCCGGCTTGTGAGCGCCCATTCTGTCGGCGGGACGCCCGTGCAGTTCAAGACCACCTACGGCTCTCTGATCAACCTGAATATGTATGCGGGCGGACAGTCCGTCAACGCAGATGCCCTGTATTCCGATCTGATCGACTGCCTCACCCGCCGTGTCAGCGGAAACCGCACCGCAAAATACTACGCGCCGGTACAGAATACCGGTACCGTCGATTTCGGCGGCAATTATGTGGAGCTGGATCTGACCGGCCAGATGGCCTATTGCTATCAGAATTCCAGCCTGATCTGTTCCACACCCATTATTTCCGGCAATGTATATTATGGCTGGGAAACCCCCAACGGCGTGTACACCATCAAAAGCAAGGATACCAACCGCTATCTCTCCGGGCCGGGGTACCGCGTCTGGGTCAATTGCTTCATGCCCTTCAACGGCGGCATCGGCCTGCATGACTGCTCCTGGCACAGCGTCTTCGGCGGTACGCGTTACTTCTACAACGGAAGCCATGGCTGCATCAATATGCCCTATGACGCCGCGATGACCTTCTTCAACCATGTCAGCGTGGGAACGCATGTCGTCGTCTATGGCGGCGAGACGCATGTGGAGGGCAAGGAACAGGTCTGGACCGGCACCGACAGCTACACCCTTGCGCTG
Organism: uncultured bacterium; assembly: GCA_905215665.1. Classification (GTDB taxonomy): domain Bacteria; phylum Bacillota; class Clostridia; order Oscillospirales; family Oscillospiraceae; genus JAZOXB01. Next base: position 1,967 of record CAJMQR010000096.1, read on the forward strand.
GATGCCGCACCCTTCCGGCTGGATATCCGGCCGAGCGGCGATACGCCGATCAGCGGCTATGCTTCCAGCAATCCGGCCGTCTGCACGGTTTCCGAGGACGGAACGGTAACGCCGGTGGGCCTCGGCACCTGCACCATTTCCGTCAGAACGGAAAGCACGGTGACATATATGAGCTCCACCAAGGAAATCAAGATAACGGTCAAAAAGTTGGAGCAGACGATCACCGCGCCGGACAGCTTGCTGCTGAATCCGGGAGGAACAGCCTCTCTGAATGCCTCCTGCGCTTCCGGAGACAAGCTGACCTATGCGACCTCCGACCCCGCGGTTGCGGTGGTCAGCGAGGACGGCACGGTGAGCGCCGTGGGGCTGGGCGCCTGTGAAATCACCGTCTCCGCCCCGGGCACCTCCAAGTATGAGGCAGCCGTGAAAAAGGTTGCCGTGCAGGTGGTCAAGAAGGCCCAGAGCCTCTCCGGCAGCAGCTCTTACAGCGTCACCGTCGGCGACGGCCCCTTCCCGCTGAATGTTACTGCGCTGGGCGGCGCCTCCCTGAGCTATGTCAGCAGCGACACTTCCGTCTGCACGGTGAGCGACGGCGGCGTGGTTACCATTCTCGCCGCCGGAAGCTGCACCATCACCGTGACGGCTGCCGAAACGGCGGAATACCAGCGCGGAACGCTGACGATCACCATTACCGTTCTCCCGGCGTCGACGGAGCCGACGGAAGCTCCCGAACCGCCGGAACCGTGAGCCTGCATTGGCCTGTGAGTGGAAGTACTGCTTCCGCCCACAGGCTTTTCGGGAAAAGCTTCCTTGATCGTATAGAATGATGCGGCGGCGAAGGAGAACGTGGCTCCCCGCGACCGTGCCGAGGGGAGATAACCTGTGAAAAAGAATCTGCTGCTCTGCGGACTTGTCCTTGCCGTGATGCTGGCGGCCTGCGGCGTTCAGTCTGCTGAGATACCTGAAGAAAGCGCCGGCACCATGCCGCCTCCTTCTTCCGCCGGGCGTATTCCGGCGGAAGAAAGCACATCCGCACCTTTGCCGGAGCCAACGGAGGAAGACACGAGGGCGACGGAGGAGAGCCAAAGCCCTTCCGGCGGCGCTTCCTCCTATGACGGCGCGCTCGGCTCTGCAGGCAGCCTGCGGGGCACCACCGTGCTTGTCTCGATCTATGCCGACGATGCCGGCACGAGCTGGGACTTCGACAGGGATGCCGGCACGGTGGAACAGACGCTGAACCGCCTGTCTCTTGCGGCCGGCTGGCTGACGGAACAGGCCGCCCTTTATGGCGCGGAGGCGGAGTTTGTCTGTGACTGGAGCAGGTATGACGATCTGCGCTATACGGCCCACTTTGAGGATACGCTTGTCCGCCGCGACGGCAGCATGTACGTTACGCAGGAGGAATACATCCTTCAGAATATCGACAGCGCCGCGCTGAAGGAAAAATACCATGCCGACAATATTGTCTACTTTTTCTTTTTCAATACCGCCTACTCCAATCCGGTCAATCCGTGGTCTTTGGGATACTCGAGTGATGCATCCTACCATACGGAATTCACCAATTTATATGTGAAATTCGGCGGCTTTTACGAAGCCCCGCCTGCAACCTATGCGCATGAGCTTCTGCATGCCTTCGGGGCGCACGATCTTTATTACGCCAGCCGCTTCATCAGCCAGGACTATGTGGATTTCTGCAAGGCTTCCGGATCCGATGACATCATGTTCACGGTCAATTCGGAGGAGTACATCAGCAGCACCTTCACGGAGCTGGATGCCTACTATACCGGCATCGCTCCGCGGCCCGCTGCGGTGGACGAATGGGACCTTTTGCCCAGCGAGTACGAGGCATAGAGAGCTATCGTCCGTCATATCATGTAAGAGGGCGGCCCGCTGCGTCAACTTGAGAAAAAAATGAATTGACAAAGTGCGAAGGGATTGTTATAATAAAATAGCCTAAATCAGGCTTATTAATGAAAAGGAGAGTAAAAAATGGGCATTGTTTCTTTGGTTCTCGGCATCCTTGCAACCGTCTTTGGCATCTTCTGCTTGTTTCCCGGCATTTCCTACTATGGCTGGATCGGCATCGTTCTCGGTGTTGTTGGCATCGTGCTTGCCGCCATCGCAAACAAGAAGGAAAAGAAGGGCGTCAACACCGCCGGTCTCGTTCTTTCCATCATCGGCACGGCACTGTGCGCGATCCTCTTTATCGCCTGCGTCGCCTGCATCGCTACTGCGTAAGCTACTTAAGGCTGAAAA
>CAJMQR010000097.1 GCA_905215665.1 uncultured bacterium
GGTTGCAGAATCTGTCCCTCATTCATTCGTGTTCAGCTTTCAGGGTGTGTCGGAATCAGGCGTCCTGTTTCGGACACTCTGACGGACGGAGTAAGGGAAATGCCAAACCTCCGTTTGAACTGAAAACGCGTTTTTAAGAACAGAATTTCCAGCGAATTTTGTTCGAGTTGGTGTTGATTGCGGTGAGGGTCCACCTGTTCCCATCCCGAACACAGAAGTTAAGCTCATTTGCGCCGACGATACTTGGCGGGTGACTGCCCGGGAAAATAGGTAACGCCAACATAAGACCTACTCTATTTTGAGTAGGTCTTTTTTCATGATTCTGCCTGAAACCTGCCACCGGCAGGTTTCTTTACGGCAGGACGATACTTGTCCTGCCCGGGAAAATAGGTAACGCCAACACAAGCTCCGACCGAAAGGCCGGAGCTTTTTCTATCTTTTCTTTCGGAGGCATTTTTTGTATTTGCTGCTGATTGCCAGAAAAAACTTGACAACGGGAGAAGTTTTGCGTATTGTAAAAGTATATCATAAAGGATGGAGGGATACGAATGAAACGGAAATATGCTGTGCTTCTTTGCGTAGTCATCATCGTCTGTGTGATTGCGGATATCTGCTGCGGTTTGAGCTACCCGCAAAGAGAAACAAACTTCAACATTTCTTTTTTTGAAGCAGTAAATGTATATGCTCTGTCTCCGCTCCTGTGGATTTGCGTCGGAATCCTGGTAGGCTCGTTCTTCGGCTTCGGCCAAAAGATCGCGGTTGTCTGCCGCTCCATCATGGTTATTATTGCGTTTGCCCCGGTTCTGGTGTATCTTGCTGCGGCAGTCTTTCTGCTTTCAAAGCATTCTTCAGGATGGGTTTCTCATTTCGTATATTGGTGTACTTTACATTCAACTGTTTTTGCAGTACCCGGTTTCCTTTGCGGCCTCACTGCCAGGAGGTCGTAATCAGACGGGTTAGGGAAGGACGGAGCAGCGTTATTTCGGGGCTGCTCCGTCCTTTTTGGCCGGCAGAAAGCGGCCCGGTTTTCCTGAACTTTCTGTGAATTCTTGACCGGATGCTTGCACCTTGCGGCCGTGCAAGGTATACTGAATATATCTTTGCAAATGAGGTCACGATATGAGTTCTTTTATTACATTTGAAAACGTCGAAAAGCGCTACGGTACAGGCGAGGTTTCCGTCCTTGCGCTGCACGACGCCAGCTTTGAGATCGGCAAGGGGGAAATCTGCGTGATCGTCGGCCCTTCCGGCGCCGGAAAGACCACCCTGCTCAATATTCTGGGCGGGATGGACACCCTGACCTCCGGGCGCGTTTTCCTGGGCGGCCGGGAGGTTTCCGCCTTCAACAAGCGCCAGCTTGCAGACTACCGCCGCAGCGACATCGGCTTTGTCTTTCAGTTTTACAACCTGATCCCCAACCTCACGGCGCTGGAAAACGTCGAGATCGCCTCCCAGATCGTCAAGGACCCACTGCCGGCCGCGCAGGTTCTGCGGGATGTGGGCCTGGGCGAACGCATGGCCAATTTTCCCGCGCAGCTCTCCGGCGGCGAACAGCAGCGCGTCTCCATCGCGCGGGCGCTGGCAAAGCGGCCGCAGCTTCTGCTGTGCGACGAGCCGACCGGCGCGCTGGATTACAACACCGGCAAGCAAATTCTCGCCCTTTTGCAGGCACAGAGCCGGGAGAGCGGCATGACCGTGGTCATCATCACCCACAACTCCGCCCTGACCGCCATGGCCGACCGGGTGATCGGCATCAAAAACGGGACCGTCTCCTATACGACCATCAACGAACACGCGACCCCGATTGAGGAGATTGAATGGTAATGGGAAGCGCGTGGAGAAAGAACAATTTGCGGGAGCTGCGCCACAGCATCGGACGGTATCTGGCGATTCTGTCCATCATCGCGCTGGGCGTCGGCTTTTTTGCCGGGCTGAAAGCGGCGAAGCCAGCCATGCTTCTGACGGGGCAGGACTATCTGAACGAGACAAAGTTCTATGACTTCCGCCTGATCACGACACTGGGCCTGACACAGGACGACGAGAGGTATTTTGCCTCCCTTGACGGTGTGGCCGCGGCGGAGGGCGCCGTCAGCGTGGACGCCGTGGCGGAGACCGGCGGCAGGGAGCGCACGGTGAAGATCCTGACGCTGACGGACAGGGTCAATCTGCCCAAGCTCACCGCCGGCCGGATGCCGCAGACGGCCTCGGAGTGCCTTGCGGATACCCACCGCTTTTCCGAAAAGGATCTCGGCCAGACTGTAAAAATTCTGCGCACCTCGATCGACGGGTGCTTTTCGGTGCAGGAATTCACCATTGTGGGCCTGTGCACCTCGCCGCTCTATCTGAACGTGGAGCGCGGCACGACCACGCTGGGCGGCGGCTCCATCGAGGCCTTCCTCTGCGTGCCGAAGGATGCTTTTGCGCTGGATTATTTTACGGAGATCTGCCTTTCCGTGGAGAACGCCGACCGGGTTCTCTATTCCGGGCAGTATGACACGGATCTGGACGCGCTGCGGCCGGGGCTGACACAGGTGCTTGAGGAGCGGGCGCAGCTTCGCTATGAAAGCATCATCGACGACGCCCGTCAGGCGCTCAGCGACGCGCAGGCGGAATACGACAGGGGCGAGGCGGAGTACAAAGAGCAGCGCGCCGCGGCCGAAGCGGAGCTGGACGCCGCAAAGCGGGAGCTGGACCGGGGCCGCGCCTCGCTCGCCGCCAACCGGGAAAAGCTGGAGGAAGCGCAGAAGACGCTGGAGGAAAAACGCGCCGAGCTGGAGTCCGGCGAAAAGGAGCTGGCGGACGGCGAGACGGCGCTGGCTGCCGCGAAGCAGGAAGCCTATGCGGCGCTGGACGAAAAGCAGGCGGAGCTGGATCAAAACCGCGCGGCGGTCGAGGACGGCATTGCGCAGTTTGACGAGACCGGCCTGCCGGTGCAGTATGAAGCCCTGCTCGTCACCCGCCGGCAGCTTGAGGAAAAGCTGGCCGGGCTGAAGGAGGGATCGCCGGAATATCTCCTTTATCTGGGCCTGCTGGATGCGACGCAGCTTCTGATCGACCAGTTTGAGGAAAATGAACAGTTTCAGCAGTATCTGGAGCTGAAGGAGGCGCTGCAGGCCATCGAGGCGGGGCAGGCGGAGCTGGACGCCGCGCGCGCCGAAGCAGACGCCACCTTTGCCGCGAAGGAGGCGGAGCTGGACGCCGCCCGTGCGCAGATAGAAGACGGCAAAAAACAGCTCGAGGACGGCCAGAAGGAGCTGGACGACGGCCTTGCGCAGCTCAATGCCGCGCAGGCGCAGCTTGCGCAGGGGCAGAAGGAGTACGACGCTGCGCTGGAGGAGGCGCAGAAGGGCTTCGCCGAGGCCGAGGCCAAGCTGGAGGAGGGCAAAAAACAGCTCGAAGACGCGCAGATCGAGGTGGAAAAGATTGAGCATCCCACCACCTACCTGCTCGACCGCAGCGCAAATACCGGGTATCTCTCTTTTCAGAGCGACTCCTCCATTGTCGAGGGCATTGCCAAGGTCTTCCCTCTGTTTTTCTTCCTTGTCGCCGCGCTGGTGTGCATCACCACGATGACGCGCATGGTGAGCGAACAGCGCACGCAGATCGGCACCCTGAAGGCGCTGGGCTACGGCGACGGCGCGATTGCGTGGAAATACATCTCCTATTCCGGCTCCGCGGCGATTGCGGGCGCGGTGCTGGGCTTTCTGCTCGGCACCTGGGTGTTCCCGCTGGGGATCTGGAAGGGCTATTCCCTCCTTTATAGTTTTTCCGATCGCCTGGAGTATGTCTTTGATCCCGCCATGGCGGCGGTCTCCCTGCTGGCGGCCGCAGCCTGCTCCGCCGGCGCGACCTACATTGCCTGCCGTGCGGAGCTGCGCCTGCTTCCCGCCTCGCTGATGCGCCCCAAGGCGCCGAAGCCCGGCAAGCGCATCCTGCTGGAGCATATTCCGCTGCTGTGGAACCGCTTCTCCTTCCTGCACAAGGTTTCCATCCGCAATATCGTACGCTATAAGAAACGCCTGTTCATGATGCTCCTGGGCATCGGCGGCTGTACTTCACTGATCGTGGCCGGCTTCGGCGTGCGGGATTCCATCTCCACCATCGTGGACGACCAGTTTGAAAACATCACGCACTATGACCTTTCCGTCTCCTTCTCCACGCCGATGGACGGGACGCAGCAGGCCGCATTCCGCGAAAAGTA
>CAJMQR010000098.1 GCA_905215665.1 uncultured bacterium
CGCTTGCAGAAGAACAGATCCTCCAGAACGCCCATCTGATGTACGCGCAGACGGTTGGCCTCCACCCAGTCGGCCGTCTCATTCAGGCTCTTTCCGGCGGCACGCAGCTCCGAGGCGCGCGAGATCAGCAGCGCCTGCGCGCCGCAGTAGCGCCGGGTATCCACGCAGCGGATCCTCCGCTCCGGATATTTTTCCATCAGCTCCTTCGCCACGATGCAGGCGGTCTGATACGTCCCGCTGAGGCCCGACGCGAGCGCCAGAAACAGCACGTCCCGTCCCTGCTTCAGTGGCGCCTCCAGCAGATCGATGAAATCCTGCATCCCCGGCTGCGCGGTGGTATACAGCTCCTTCTTTTCCTTCATGCCGCCGTAAAAGCGCTCGGCCGACATATTTTCCCAGTCCAGATCGGCCTTTTCCTGATGCCCGTCAGGGAATACAAGAATCCCATGCAGATAATTCTCCACGCCGAAACGCTCCCGCAAATCCCGCGTCAGGTCGCAGGAAGAGTCCGTAAGGATGGCAAAATCAGACATTTTTATTTCCTCCTCTTTGATATGGATTCATTATATTACTCTTATTTGATTTTTTCAAGACCAAAAAACGTATTTTTGTGAATTTCTTTTTGCTTCCTCCATTTACTTTTGAAAGAACATCCGGTATAATAGTGCCAGTTTTTTTTCGGAGGTGTTTACTATGCCGCTTTGGGGCTGGATCCTCATCGGTGTCGCCGCATTTTTACTGCTGTCGCTGGGCGGGATGGTCTGCGCAACCTGGGGCATTGCAAAGAAGGTCTACCACAATATCCTCGTGCGCACGGGGCCGGACAAATGGAAGCGCGCCAACAGCTACCCCCCCAACGAGGAGCACACCCGCATGTTTGAGCTTGGTATGCAGTGGGGCCGGGAGAACGCCGCGCGGATGCGCCCGGTGCAGATTGAAAACGACGGGCTGAAGCTCGTGGGCGAGTATTACGATTTCGGCGCGGAGCGCTGCGTGATCGTCGTCCCCGGCCGGACGGAATCGCTCTATTACAGCTACTACTTCGCTCCGCCCTACGTGCAGTCCGGCTGCAACATCCTGCTCATCGACTGCCGCGCGCACGGGCTGAGCGAGGGAAAATACAATTACTGCGGCACGCGCGAGTACGCCGATCTGCTCTGCTGGATCCGCTTCGCGCACGACACGCTGGGCAACCGGAACGTCATCCTGCATGGCATCTGCGTCGGCGGCGCGGCGGTGGTGCTTGCGGCCAGCCGTCCGGAATTTCCCTCCTATGTTTCGCACATCGTGCTGGAGGGTCTCTTCGCCACCTTCTTTGAGTCCTTCAAGCTGCATATGAAGGCCGAGGGAAAGCCCACCTTCCCGGTGCTGTATGAGATTTTCCTCGTCGCGCGGCTGGAATCCGGCCTGAAGGTTTGGGAAAGCGCCCCGATCCGCTGCATCGACCGGGTAAAAACGCCCCTGCTCTTCCTGCACGGCACGCGGGACACCTTCTCCCTGCCGAAGCGCGCGGAGGAGCTGTATGCAAAATGCACCGCGCCCAAGAAGCTGGTCTGGATGGACAAGGGCTCCCATTCCCATCTGCGCATCAACAATACGGAGGTCTATGACGGCGCAATTCGCGATTTTCTGACACAATAAGACCTCTGTTCTTTGGAAAACAGCCCGGGAACGGCAGAAACTGCGGCAATTTTCTCAAATGCGATTGACAGCCGAAACAACATTGGCTATAATGAAATCAATAATCCCGCGGTGCATCTGCCGCCGGGAAGAGGAGGAGATCATTATGGCAAAATTCTGCACAAAATGCGGACGGCCGCTGCCCGAGAACGGCATCTGCCCCTGCACGCTGCAGCAGCCCGTAAACCCGGAAGCGCCGCAGGCTCAGGCGGAACCGCAGTACCGGATCCCGCAGCAGCCGCAGTACCAGGCGCCGCAATATCAGGCCCCGCAGTACCAGACCGCCGCGCCCGTTCAGGCGCCGCCGGCGCCGAAGGAGCCCAGCGCCTTTGGCAAGGCAATTACGGACCTTCCCAAGAAGTTCCTGCGCTTTATCAAGAATCCCATCGCCACGATCCAGGCCTCCGTGGAGAAAAAGGATCTGATGGGCGGAATCGTCGGCATGGCCGTCTCCGTTATCGCCTGCTTCCTTGCGACGCTGGTCTATGCTCTCCGCTGGGGCTTCGGCTTCGCCGCATGGGCGTGGATCGTCGTGGGTATGTTCGCCCCGGTGGTCGCCTGCGGCTTCACGCTGCTCGGCTACTTCGTCATGAGCAAGCTCGGCAAGGTTGAAGCGGATTTCAAGGGTCTCCTTGCCGCCGTCGGCACAGGTGCGCTGCTGCCCGCCGCGCTGACCCTCACCTCCATGCTGTTCCTGCTGATCAGCACCTGGTTCTTCAACGCCTTCGGCATCCTGATCATCGCCGTTTGGGTCGTCACCGCTTTCCTCACGGTATTCCACGTCTACGGGGTCAAGCCGACCGCTCTGAACCTGCTGGTCTTCATCGGCTTCTGCTTCGTCGCTTACACGGCCGTTGCGGAGATGCGCGACTGGTTTGTCAACTCCGTCTGGTCCTATACATCCGCGCTGGAGGACTACTTCTCCGGCTGGTATTAAACCGCACAAAAAGGACGCTGCTCTGCGCAGCGTCCTTTTTATATGCTCCATGTGCAGACTCCCGCCGGCGTTCCGGCGGGGGTCATTTTTTCTGCCAGGCTTTCGGCGCGGGGTTCCGGCGCAGCTCCTGAAAAAACGCCGTGAGCAGGGCGCGGCATTCCTCCTCCAGCACGCCGCCCTGCACCGCCGGCCTGTGGTTGTACGGCAGGGCGAAAAGATTCGTCAGGCTGCCGCAGGAGCCGGCCTTCGCATCCGCCGCGCCGTAGACCACACGCGGAATTCTCGCGTTGATCATCGCACCTGCGCACATCGGACAGGGCTCCAGCGTCACATAGAGCGTGCATTTCCACAGCCGCCAGCCGCCCAGCGTGCGGCACGCCTCGTCTATGGCCTCCAGCTCGGCATGGCACAGGGCATTTTTTGCCTTTTCCCGGCGGTTCCGCCCGCGTCCGACGATGCGCTCCCCGTCCGCAACGACGCAGCCCACCGGCACCTCGCCCTCGGCGGCCGCCTCCCGCGCCAGACGCAGGGCCTCGCGCATGTATTCTTCGTCCGTCATCTTTTCATCACCGTCCTTATCATACCCGATGCCTCCCTCCGCGTCAAGCGTGCGGGCGGCTCCTGCCGCAAAAACAGAAAAAGTGCGGCAAACCCGCGCTTTGCCGGAGGGAGGGCCGCTCCGGGAGGATCTCCCCGCATCCCGCCGTGGCGGATTTTATCCTGTTTTGTCGAATGGAAAAATTCTCTTGACATTTCATTTTCGCGGTAGTAAACTCGTTTCTGTAAGAACTGGAAATTACTGGAAATTGTTTTTATTCAATTTCTTTTTGATTTCCGGAATTGTCCGTCACAATGGCTGTTTTGGAGCGTCTCGCATGGATAAGCTGAATTCCTATGGGAGGTGATTCCAGATGACCGGACATCTCTGCTGGTGCGACCGCTGCGGCACGGAGCTGTATGCCGGCAGCTTTTGCTACCGCATCGGCGGACAGCGCATCTGCCCCGACTGCCTCGCGGATTTTGCGCGGGAGTATTTCCGAAGTGCGCTGGAGCTGATCGCATGAGGCTGCAGGAGCTTTCCGAGGGCTATCTGTACTCGGCTCTGCTCCTGCGGCAGCGGCTGTCCCAACTGCGCCGGGAGCTGCGCCGCTGTGGGAGGGCGGAGGACCGCGCGGCCCTGCGCCACCGCATCGCAGCTCTTGCGGCAATGCAGGAACAGTGCTACGAGCTGGCCGAGCTTACCGCGCACTACTACGAAGGGGGGTTCTATCGCAATAAAAGATATACTCTCTGAATATTCCGACCCCTATCTGCCGCGCAGCGTCCAGCTCAGGCGGCTCAGGCGTGTGATGGAGCGGGAGCTGACGCAGCCGCAGAGGGAGATTCTGCAGGCCGTCTATTACGAGGGCAAGACGCAGAAGCAGGTGGCGCAGGAGCGGGGTGTGAGCTGCTCCACCGTCTGCCGCACCCTGCACCGGGCGGAGGCGCGGCTGCGGCGCTTTCTCCGCTATTAAAGAGAAAAGGGCGTGATATC
>CAJMQR010000099.1 GCA_905215665.1 uncultured bacterium
ACGACCTATGAAACCGCGTGGGCCGGCGTCGGCCAGTACAAGGACCAGATCAACCCCTGCCAGTATATGACTTATATGGGCGCCATCGCCAACGGCGGTCAGGCTGCCATGCCATATCTTGTGGAGAACGTCACCTTTGGCGATTCCCGGAAATACGCGGCCTCAACGTCGCTGTGCAGCCGCGTTCTGAGCGCATCCGCGGCAGACCGTCTTGCGGATATGATGCACTATGCCGTCGAGAATGTCTACGGTAACTGGTATTTCAGCGGCCTGTATGCCGGTGCGAAATCCGGCACCGCAGAGGTCAGCAATGGCGAGGCTCCCAACGCGCTGTTTACGGGTTTTGTACAGGATCCGGATTATCCGCTGGCTTTCGTTGTGATCGTGGAAAAAGGCGGCGGCGGCGCGTCAGCCTGCGCTCCGGTCATCAGTCAGGTTTTGGATGCATGTATCGCCTCTCTGAATGCAGAATAAGCACAAGCCCTCCGAAAACGGAGGGCTTGTGCTGCGCCATTGGGAATCATTCAAAATCGTCGTCCTCTTCGGCTTCAAAATCGTCATCCGGATCGATCTGCATGTCGTATGCGGGCTCCACGGAGACATGCGCATAGGTGGGCGGCGGGGCGGTGGGCAGGTCTTCCGTTGTACGGATGCTGTAATAAACATCCGTCTCGGTGGGATAGCGCTTTTTGCGCAGGCGTTTGTTGACGCCATCGGCAATCAGCGTATAAAGAACCGCAAAAATCGGAACACCAAGCAGCATCCCGCCGAAGCCGAACACGCCGCCGAAAACGAGAATTGCCACCAGCACCCACCAGTCGGAAATGCCGAGCTTTTCCCCCAGAATGCGGTTTTCAATGATATTTCCGTCGATCTGCTGCAGGACAAGCGTAAAGATCGTGAAGTACAACGCATTGATGGGATCGTCAATCAGGAGCAAAATCGCCGAGGGAACAAGTCCAATGATCGGGCCAAAGAAAGGAATAATGTTTGTAACGCCAATAATCGTCGAGATGAGCGGTGCATAGGGCATCTTCATAATCAGCATGCCGATATAGGTGATGACACCCACAATGATCGCGTCGATCAGCTTGCCGATCACATAGCCGCCGAAGATCCGATCCGTCCTGCGGGCAAGCTCAAAGAGGCGGTTTGCATGGCTGTCGCTGAATACCGCGACCGTGATCTTTTTTGCCTGTGATTTCAGTTTTTCTTTAAAAACCAGAATATAAACCGCAGCAACGATACCGAGAAGGATGTTGAAAACACCCACGACAACACTGTATACCGAGCTCGTCAGGCCGGAGACAAAGGAGCTGATATCGATGTCCTTCAGTCTGCCGACGACCCATTCCAGAACACTGTCCACATTCTGATTGATCCACTGTTCAAAAGGCGTATCCGCGATGATTTTGTCCAGCCATCCGCTGGCGGTATTATAATACGCTTCGATTCTTTCCTTTTGCAGCAGATCATCCAGACTTGAAATCAGGTTCGGCACGATCAGCGCAACCACAGCGTAGATGGCAAAAACCAGAACCAGAACTGCGGCAACAATACTGACCGTCTTGCTGATGCGTTTGGCATGTTTTTCCCTGAGCTTTTTTCGCTTGGCAAGCAGCCGATCCATGAGCTTCTGCATCCGAACCATGATAGGATTCATCAGGTAGGCAAAAAAGCAGCCATACAGCAGCGCCGCGATGATATCCAGAAAATCAAGGATCAGATTATAAAAGCCCCGCAGGTTGGAAAAAATTACCCAGAATATGACCCCTGCGACGATCACGCAGAACGCCGTCAGGCCCCACTTCACATATTTTTCATTCCGATGCAGCTTCATACGCTCTCTCCTTGCGCAGGGTTCACTATAAAGATACCACGAAGCGCGCGAAACGTCAAGAAACACATCGAAATAATTTGTCCCAGCCGAAATGCGCCGCAGGCAAAAGTGCCTGCGGCGCAAGATGTTTTACTCTCTGCGAAGTGCTTCGATGGGGTTGAGCTTGGATGCCTTGACGGCGGGCAAAAGACCGAAAACGATGCCGATCAGGAGGGAGAAAACCACCGCCACAAGGATTGCAGGCGCGCTGAGTGCCGTTGGGGTATCCATAAACTTTGAGATGAGCTGCGACATACCGACGCCTCCCAGCACGCCGAGCACGCCGCCGATTCCGGTCAATACGCAGGCTTCCGTCAGGAACTGGGCAAGAATCCTGCGTCGCTTTGCGCCGATGGCCTTTTTCAGACCGATCTCCGTCGTGCGCTCCGTCACCGTGACAAGCATGATGTTCATGACGCCGACGCCGCCGACAAGCAGCGAGATGCTCGCGATCCAGATGAGCTGGTTATTGGTTGAGCTGCTCATTTCCTGAAGCTGCTCCGCCTGCTTCAGCAGGTCGTCGCTTCGGTAGGAGAAACCGTTGTTCGCGGCGAGCGGAGCAATCTGCATTGCGCTGAGATAGTCCGCCACGGCCTTGCCGGCGCGGGTCATATCGTCCGTGGAATTCGCGCGCACGGCGACGTTCTGCGGCTCGTCAAACCGGAAGGCCAGAGGCCATGCTCCGCCGGAGATGAAGATCTTGCCGTTGGAGTTGTCGGCATACATGTAGTAATCCTCTATGGAATTGATCGTCGGTTCAAAGGAGGATTTCAGAGACACAACGCCGATCACGGTAAAGGGCTCCTCTGCAATCTCGACGGTTTTCCCGACGGGATCGCCCTGCCCCAGCAGGGAGTTCGCCGCTGTTTCGTCCAGAATGGCAACCTTTTTCGCGGTTTTGTACTCCGACGCCGTAAAGCCCCGGCCCAGCTTGATCTGGTAGCCGTTGACGGAGAAATAGCTGTCGTCAATTCCGTAGAGGCGGCCGCTGAAGGATTTGTTCTGATAGAAAACCTTCCCGTCGCTGTAATCACGCTTGGAGAACACCGTCACATCCGCGACGCCGTCCAGCTTGCGCATCTCTTCCTTCTGCGCATCGTCAATCACCTTCACGCCCACAGGGTTCCCGTTATACATCAGATCATAGGTCATATCGTTCTGGTAAAGCTGCACGGAAACGACGTTGTTCCCGGCGCCGATGAGGTTCTGCTTAATCTGCTCGTTGGTTCCCTTGATCGTGGAAATAATGGTAATGATGGACGCAATTCCGATGATGATGCCCAGCATGGTCAGGAAAGAACGCAGCTTATGCCCAAGGACGCCCTGCAGCGCAAGATGTACATTCTCAAACACAGGTTATTCCTCCCTTCTCAGTACGCAATGCCATAGTACATGCCACCGCCGTCCTCTTCCTGGGTCTTCGCGCCGTCCTTGACGTCTTTTCCATAGGGGAAGGCGATATAATCCTCAATCGTCAGACCGTCCAAAATCTTGGTATAGCCCCAGAGCTGATCCCCGGTCCGGACATAGCACTTTTTCAGCAGGCCGTCCTCGCCGCGTTTATAGACATAAGAGCGGGTTCCTTCCGTACGCACATACATGCTCTCCAGATACAGCGCGGAAGCATCCTCCGTTCCGCTTTCTCCGAAGTAGACGTTGACGTAGTCGCCCTCCTGAAGCTCCGCTTCCGCTCCGACGGCGATCATGACATTGTAGAAGGAGGAATTCGGATTGGCGGAGCCGTAATATTCATTGCTGCTTGCCGGCGTATCGGAAACGGAATCGACCGTTCCGGTAAATTCCATCTGTCCGTTCTTTCCCCAGGATTCAATCCTTACCTGCGCGCCCGCGCCGAATCTCTGCAGATCAAATTCGCCCAGCGTCGCACGGATGTAGTAGCACCCGCCGCCCGAAACGGTCAAAACGGGCGCGTTTTCCTGTGCGGCGGCCGCAGGGTCGTTGACGGAAAGCACCTGCCCGTCTATCGTCGCATAGACGATTCCGTTTTCGGCCTCCACCTTCATTTTTTCATATTCCACCTGCGCCTGCCGGTAGGCCAGATCGAAATCCCGGATTTTCACCTGCTGCTCGGCGCGCATCTGCGCAATCTCCGCTGCGGTAAAGCCGGAGCTGTCGTCTGCCGGGGGATCGATCACAGGTTCGTCCGGCACCGGTTCATCGTGGTTCTCCGGCGGTGTAAACAGGGAAAAACGCAGGGCGCCGGTTTCTGCGCTGCGGCTGACCTTCAGGCCCCAGGTCTGGAGCAGTTC
>CAJMQR010000100.1 GCA_905215665.1 uncultured bacterium
CCGCCGTGTCTATCCGCAGCAGCGGAGTTGCGACGGTAAGCAGAATCAGAATTCCGGCGATGAATTTGGTGATTCTCTGCATTTTGCTGTTTTTCAGCAGGGCACAGGCCAGCACTGCCAACATACAGGCCGCCACAATGGCAAGAAAATATCCTCTGATTCCCTCCATCATGCCGCCACCCTCAGAAAACATGCCACGCAGATCAACGACATCAGCGCGCAGGTGCCGTTCATTGCCAAAAGATATCCCATCGCCGAGGAGAAATTTTTGACAAGCTTGACATGCGGCGGCAGTCCTACCGTCCCGCTGACGGCGGCCGTAAGCTTCAGCAGCAGATATTGAATTCCGACCCGCAGGAAGGGGGCAATGCAGATCGCAAGCACCGCCAGCATGCCAAAGATACCGGCCGAGTTTTTGACTATGGCCGCGCTGACGAGAAGCGATTCCGAGGCGTCGGAGATGATGCCTCCGACCACGGGAAGCATCCCGGTCGCAGCCTTTGTCGCCTTCACCGCCATCTCGTCCGAGCTGCCGCTGACCACGCCGGTCAGGGTCATATAGATTGTAAAGCCGTAAAGCACAATTCTCAGGCTCTTGGAGATCACCCAGCCGACAAACTCCCGCAGCTCGCTGAGCGTCTCATTGCCCAGCGCTGCCTCCGCGCAGGCCACGGCAAGATAAAAGTATACTGCCGGTACAAGAATCCTTGTGATAAGCTGCATCAGGACTTCGGCAAAAACGACCGTACCGGTATAAAGCGCGGAGGCAGAGGTCATCCCTCCGCTCATCGCTGCCGCCGAAGCCATGACGGGAAGCAGGCAGCCCGTATAATCCGTGATCTCCTCTACGGTGGTACTTGCAAGCCCGATCATCGCGCGGAAGGAGCCGACGGCAACGGCACAGAGGCCCAGCGCGCCGACGGCCGATACGGCTCCCGTCAGGTCATGCACGGATACCATTTTCACAATCGCGCAGAGCGTCACAACCGCCAGAAGTACCGCGCACAGCCGCAGTCCCTCCTTCAGGGCGCTGTCGCTGCCTTTTACCGCGCGCAGGAACAGTTCCCGGCAGTTGCCCCAGAAGTCCGCCGCACCTGTCGAGGAAATACCGGAAAGGGCCTCCCCGGCCTCTGACGGCAGTTCCTCCGTGAGCGGCGATGTATCCACAATCTGTTGTTCCGCCCTCTCCTGTGCATAGGCGCTTCCTGCCAGAAGAAACAGCAGAAGGATTCCAATCAGTACGCGCTTCACATTAGCCTCCCGTCATCGTCCGTATCATATCGATCACCGCCTCGAGCAGCGGCAGGGCAACATAAATGGCAAGGATCCCTCCGCACAGCTCAATGAGTCTGGCAACCGCGTTCTCCCCGGCGTCCGTACAGAAGGCTGCGCAGAGCTGTGTCAGGATTCCGATTCCGACGCTCTTGATGAGCGGGACGAGCAGTTCCTCGTCCAGGCCGGAAAGCTCCTGCAGCTTCCCGAAAAAGTCAATGACTGGCTCAACCAGCCGAATCACCAGTACTGCCATCAGCACGCAGGCGGAGAGGGTCAGAAGAAGTGCAAGTTCCCCGTTGGTTTTTCGGATCAGCGTCACCAGAATCACGGTGACGATGCCGATGACCGCAACCTGTATAAAGCTGCTCATCTCAGAAGTGGAACAGGTTCTTGACCAGATCGAAAAGCTGCGCGATTTTCTGCACAATGATGATCAGCACAACCACAAGCCCCGCGAGCGTCGTCATTGTCGCCTGCTCCTCCCTTCCAGAACGTACAAGTACCTGATTCAGTATGGAAACGATGATTCCCACCGCAGCAATCTTAAAAATGAGTTCTATATCCATGGCGCCACCCCTAGACCATCAGGATGACCAGGGCGATCCCGGCGGAAATGCCGAGAGCGGCGCAGCTCCTCGCCATCGGTTTTTTCTCCGCTTCACAGCGCTCCAGCGCGGCGTTGATTCTCTGGCCGCTGAGTTGGAGCATACGGTTCTCCCCGTCCAGATCATAACGTCCCAGCGTTCCGCAGAGCTCCAGAAGCGCCATGCGCGCATCGTTCGGGATCTGAAGGCGCGTTGTTTCCTCCATGGCTTTCTGTGCAGCACGCTGCCGGGGCGTCCCTGCCTCCAGCAGGCCGCTCAGCAGGGAAAAAAACTGACCCACTGCGCCGCCAAGCCTGTCCGACACCCCCGCATAGAGCTGCGGCAGGGGCAACAGGGTATAATTGATCTCGCATTTGATCATTTCCACTGCGCCCTTCAATTCCCGAAGCTGCCGGACGGCACGGTAATACTGCGATGCTCTGGAAATCCCAAAACCTCCCGCGCCGAGAAGCACCAGAAGCCCTCCGAAAAACCGGATCATCCTGCCTCCCCCCTCTCGATGCTTATCCTGTGATCCGCGGAAAGGCAGATCAGGTTTCGGAAGATTCCGGCCTCCATTAGGCGGCGGTAGAGCGGCCGGGAAAGAAGCTCCTGGCGGCTGCCGGCATGCGCGGTGGCAAGGAACTTTACCCCGCAGTAGGAAGCCCGGAGAATCGCCTGTATATCCTCTTCCGCCGTAATCTCATCCAGCGCAACCCACTGCGGATTCATGGAGCGCAGGAGCAGTTCCATGCTTTTTCCCTTCGGCGCGCCGCTCAGCACATCCGTATTGCCGCCCAGGTCGAACTGTGGCATGCCGTCAAGACAGGCCGCGATCTCCTGCCGGTCATCCACGACGCACACGCGTCTGCCGTGCCGATCGGACAGCAGCCGGATCACATCCCGCAGAAGCGTCGTCTTTCCGGCGCCTGGCGCTCCGAGCAGCAATGTGGAAGCGGGATGCGTCCAGAGATAAGCCGCGCAGCTCTCCCCCACACCGCGAAGTTCCCGCGCAATACGGAGGTTGAGAGATGAAATGCTTCGTATGGTCTGTATTTCCCTCTCACGCAGCACTGCAGTCCCGCAAATCCCGAGGCGGTGGCCGCCCGCAAGCGTCACAAAGCCGCAACGGAGCATGTCCTGCATTGCATAAGCCGACTGCCTTGTCGCACGTTCGGTCAGTTCGTTCAAAAGGTCCTGCGTCACCGGAATTTGAAGGTCGTATGCCCTGCTGTTTGTTCTTGCTTGTATCTTCCGCCCTGTGCGGAAGCGCAGCTCTTCAAGCCCGAGCTCGTCCCCGGCGCACAGATCGGCGACCGCCTGCCGCACATGATCCGGGCAGATCCTGATTGCCTGTCGTACTTCCCTAGTCATCGTTCGTTCACTCCCGCTTAAATCTATGAGGGCCGGCGCTGAATTAGGACAGAAAAAAGGCAACCCCGCTGTTCCACGTTCAGTGGAAAGCGGGGTTGCCATGCTTATGAGGAAATTGTGCGTCCGGAAAGTGACTTCTACACTACTTATCCGAAATTTTTCTCCTGAAAAAGACCAGCAGGAACAGGATCGCCGCGGCGCTGACGGCCAGCAGGAGCAGATATTCCGTCAGATGCGTCTCATCTCCGGTCACCGGCGGCTTCGGATCCTCCGGAGAAACCGGAAGCTCCTCCACCTTAAACTGCCAGTCGAGATAGCCTACGGCATCCTGAAAGCGATTTTCAAGCGTGATGGGAACATCAAGCGTAACGTCAAGCTGGATGTTTCCTCCGGAATAGACGGTTCCGAGGTAAACCCAGTCCGTAAGCTGTGCCGTCTGATCGGCAGGCGCAGAAAACAAATCAGAATTACCGTCCTGCCTGACTGTCAGCATCAGTCTGGAGAGAAATTCCTCCGAGCCTTCCTTTGCGCCGAGAGAGCGCATATACACCTTGATCTTGACATTTTTCGAGATATCATTATTGATTGTGATCTTCTGCGTCAAGGAGTCGCCGGGCATGACGTTTTTGAAATCCGTAAACAGGTCGGTAGGAGAATACTCACTGCCGGGTGCAAAGATAAAATCCTGTGCATTGCCGTCATAGGTCACCGTGCCGTCTGCAAAAGCCGTCAGGGAGCAGGTCAGAAGCATGACTGCCAGAAGCAGCAGGCAAAAGGTTTTTCTTACCATGTTTTTCATTCTCCCGTCACCCCGCTTCC
>CAJMQR010000101.1 GCA_905215665.1 uncultured bacterium
GAACCATCCGAACCGTCGGAATCACAGGCTTCGACGACGGATGAAAACGTATCTCTTTCCTGTACCGTTTCGATTACCTGTGCCTCCATTTTGGATAACATGGAACTCTGCGATCCCGAGAAGCTTCCGCTCGTGCCCGCAGACGGCGTCATTCTTGCTCCGACTGCCGTCACCTTCAGCGAGGGGGAAAGCGTTTTTGACGTCCTCCGGAGGGTTTGCCGCGAGTACGGCATCCACATGGAATCCACATGGACGCCGCTTTACAACAGCGCCTATATCGAGGGGATTGCCAATCTCTATGAATTCGACGTGGGCAGCGGCTCCGGCTGGATGTACAAGGTCAACGGCTGGTTTCCAAACTATGGCTGTTCAAGCTATCTGCTTCAGGACGGCGACAACGTCTGCTGGGTCTATACCTGCAATTACGGAAAAGACATCGGAGGCGCGGTGAACTGACCCTGCGGCGCATGAGACGCCGTAAAAGTGAATTCCAAACAAAGGAGTCAACATGCAAAGCGACACGTTTTCCCGCTGCCATCCGGCGGTCAACTTTCTGTATTTCACACTGGTGCTTGTGTTTTCCATGTTTTTTATGCACCCGGTAAGCCTTGCGGTCTCGCTGGTTTCGGCCTGCGTCTACGCAGTCCTGCTGGGAGGAAGAAAAGCGCTGCGTTTTCAGCTTCGGTGGATGCTGCCGCTGATGCTGCTGGCGGCAGTGCTCAATCCGGCTTTCAGCCATCAGGGCGCGACGGTTCTGGCATATTTTCCGACCGGAAATCCGCTGACGCTGGAAAGCATCCTGTACGGCCTTGCGGCGGCTGTGATGCTGGGGTCCGTGCTGATGTGGTTTTACTGCTACAACGCGGTTATGACCTCCGATAAATTTATCTACCTGTTTGGCAGGGTGATCCCCGCGCTTTCGCTCGTGCTCAGTATGGCTCTGCGCTTTATTCCGCGGTTTAAGGCGCAGTTCGGAGCGGTTGCGGAGGCGCAGCGCAGCATCGGCCGGGACGTATCCGCCGGCCCACTGCACAGGCGGCTCCGGACGGCGCTGAAGATCTTCTCCATTGTTGTCACATGGGCGCTGGAAAACGCCATTACTACGGCGGACAGTATGCGCAGCCGCGGATACGGTGAGCGGGGGCGCACCGCCTTTTCCATCTACCGTTTTGACGCACGGGACCGCGCGGCGCTTCTCTGGCAGATTTTCTGCGGCGCTTATGTGGCGGCAGGCGCTCTGGCGCACGGGATGTACTTCACATACAGCCCCACGCTGCACGGCGTATCCTGGCAGCCGATCACCGCCAGCTTTCAGTTCGTTTATCTGCTGCTGTGCCTGACGCCGGTTCTGATGGAGATTTACTACCGGCTTACATGGCGGCACATCCAAGCGAGGGCCTGAATATGCAGGAGATCTTTCGAATTTCAGATTACAGCTTTCAATATCCGGAGCAGGAAAAGGCCGCGCTTTCCGGGATTTCCCTCACGATTGCGCAGGGGGACTTTCTTGTCCTGTGCGGCCCCTCCGGCTGCGGAAAATCCACCCTTCTGCGTCAACTGAAAACAACTTTGACGCCCCACGGCACCAGAAGCGGAGAGATTTATTTCTGCGGGACACCTCTGCAGGAGATTTCCGGCCGCAGGCAGGCGGCGGAGATCGGCTTCGTGCAGCAGTCTCCGGAGGATCAGATTGTCACCGATAGGGTGTGGCACGAGCTGGCCTTCGGACTGGAGAGCCTCGGATATGATACCCCCTCCATCCGCCGCCGTGTGGCGGAAATGGCCTCCTTCTTCGGAATTCAGGAATGGTTTTACCGCGACGTGGCGTCGCTTTCCGGCGGCCAGAAGCAGCTTCTGAATCTGGCTGCGGTTATGGTAATGCAGCCAAAGATTCTCATCCTTGACGAGCCGACCAGCCAGCTCGATCCGATCGCCGCATCCGATTTTCTTTCGGTACTCGGCAAGATCAACCGGGAACTGGGTACCACCATACTTTTGACCGAGCACCGCCTGGAAGAAGCGCTGCCTTTGTCCGGAACGGTGGCCGTCATGGAGGAGGGACGCCTTCTCTGCACGGGAACGGCGGAGGAGGTTGGCCGCCGTCTGCGTGATTCCGGCAGTGCGATGTTTCTTGCGATGCCCGCAGCCATGCGGATCTGGGCCAGCGTCAAAACCGACCGGCCATGCCCCGTTACGGTGCGCGACGGACGCGATTTCCTTCAGGACTGGTGCGCCAGAAACGATCAAAAGCCCCTTCCTCCGGAACATATTCCGCCGTGCGGCTCTCCCGTTCTGCAGGCAAAGGATCTATGGTTTGCCTATGACAGAGGCCTGCCGGATGTGATCAAGGGGCTTGATCTGGAGCTAGGGAAGGGAGAATTTCTTGCCCTGCTCGGCGGCAACGGAACGGGAAAGACCACCAGCCTGAAGCTGCTGGCAGGACTGCTGACGCCCTACCGCGGAGAAGTCACCCGGCAGGGACGTTTGGCGCTTCTGCCGCAGAATCCACAGGCCCTGTTTGTAAAAAAGACCGTGCGGGAGGACCTCCTTGAAGTCTATGAGGGAGGAAAGAATGCACCTGAGGTTCAGCAGGAGTATCTGCGCCGTGCGGTAGCGCTGTGCAGGCTGGAGCACCTCCTTGACCGGCATCCCTACGATCTCTCCGGCGGGGAGCAACAGCGAGCCGCGCTGTGTAAGGTACTGCTGCTGCAGCCGGACATTTTGCTGCTGGACGAACCGACAAAGGGACTGGACGCTGAATTCAAGCAGCAGCTTGCGCTGATCCTGCGCAGCCTGACCGCACAGGGGGTCAGCGTTCTGATGGTGAGCCACGACGTTGAATTCTGTGCCCGCCATGCGCATCGCTGCGCGCTCTTCTTTGATGGGAGTATTATTACACAGGGGCCGCCGCGGCTCTTTTTCTCGGGCAACAGCTTTTATACGACCTCTGCCAACCGGATGGCAAGGGAGATTATCCCACAGGCGATTACGGCAGCGGACGTCATCGCAGTCATTGGCGGAACCGTGCCTTCTGAGCCGGAGCTGCCCGTGAACGCACCCGAACTGCCTGCGCCACGCCCTCAGAACGCCGGAGGAAAGCCCGGAAAGCTGCCTCTGTGGCGCAAGCTGTTGGCGGTCTTTTCCGGCCTTGTAGCGCTGACGGTTTTTCTGCAGGCCATCGGCGTGACGGATCTGACGGCGCTGATCGGCAGTAACACCCTGGCAGGACTGGCCTCCGATCAGATTTACAGCTATGTGATTCTGATTGCAGCACTGTTCGTACTGGTGTTCGCCATCGGCAGGCGCTCTGCGCCGCCAAAGCAGGCAACGCTGCCGCGTGAAAAGCGAAGATTGGCAAAACGTACCGTTGCGGCATCGATTCTGATCCTTCTGCTCGTTCCGCTCACCCTGTTCCTTGGTTTCCGTTATCTGGGCAACCGGAAGTACTATTTTACGTCTCTGCTCGTCATGCTGGAGTGTATGCTGCCCTTTTTCCTTGTCTTTGAAGGCCGCAGGCCGCAGGCCCGTGAGCTGGTTGTCGTTGCCGTCCTCTGCGCTATGGGTGTGGCGGGGCGCGCCGCCTTCTTCATGCTGCCGCAGTTCAAGCCCGTACTGGCGCTGACCATCATTGCCGGCGTGGCATTCGGAGGGGAGACCGGCTTCCTCGTGGGCGCGATGACGATGCTTCTTTCCAATATCTTCTTTTCGCAGGGGCCGTGGACCCCGTTTCAGATGTTCGCAATGGGGATTATCGGCTTCCTTGCGGGAATTCTGTTCCGCAAGGGACTTCTGCGGCGTACGCGCACTTCGTTGGCCGTGTTCGGCGCGATTGCCGCCATCGTGATCTACGGCGGTATCATGAATCCGGTGTCCGCACTTCTCTGGACGCGGGAGATCAACTGGAAGATCCTTCTGACCTATTATATCTCCGGATTCTCCATGGACTGCATCCATGCGGCGTCGACGGTGTTTTTCCTCCTGATCCTTGCCGAGCCAATGCTGGAGAAGCTGGATCGTATCAAGGTAAAATACGGGCTGGTTGAGTGA
>CAJMQR010000102.1 GCA_905215665.1 uncultured bacterium
CTGCCGAAGAAGCTTCCGCCGCCCACCGTCGCCATATAAAACGCCTGATCGACCGTCAGAGGGGCAACCGTCTGATCGAGCAGCCGCCAGCGCAGCTTGGAATCACGGATGGCGTCGGCCATCACGCGGAACATGTTCTCCGTCTCGCCGCCGGCAACATCGGACGCAAGGCCGACCTTCAGGCCCATGGCAAGGTATTTGGACACCGGCGCGACACCGGAGGACAGGTTCGCATTGGACATGGGCGAATGGGCCACAAAGACGCCGTTTTGGCGCATCCGCTCCATCTCCGCATCGCAGGAGTGGACACAGTGGGCCATAATGCATCTGTGGTCGCCGCCGAAAAGCCCGAAGCGATCGTAAGCGTCGCCGTAGAATTCGGACTGCGGACACAGCTCCTTCACCCAGGCGATCTCACTGAAGTTCTCCGAAAGATGCGACTGCACGGGAAGCGCGTATTTCTCCGCAAGGCCGCGGAGGCCGCGCAGCAGCTCGTCGGAGCAGGAGGGGATGAATCGCGGCGTCAGAATCGGATATGTATGCGCGAAGGCGTCCTTTGTCTCGCAGATCCAGCGTTCCGTATCGGCCAGCGCGGTTTGGGCGTCCTTCTCGCAGAGATATTCCGGACTGTTGCGGTCCATATTCACCTTTCCGACGTAGCTGACAAGGCCGCTGTTCTCCAATTCCCGCATCAAAAGCTCCGTCGCCGGCAGGTGGATGGTCGCAAAGACACAGGCCCGCGTCGTGGCGCTGCGGCGCAGATGCGCGGCAAACTGGCCGTAGGCGCGTTGGGCATACTCCACAGAGGCATATTTCGCCTCCTCCGGGAAGGTATAGGCATTCAGCCAGTCCAGCAGCTCCATGTCCATTCCCAATCCCCGGAAGGCAAACTGCGGCGCATGGACATGCAGGTCGGTGATGCCGGGGATGATCAGCCGGTCGCCGTAATCCACCAGCGGCAACGCGGCAAAACGCTCCGGGAGCGTCTCAAACACGCCGGCACAGCGGCCGTCAATGCAGACAAGCCAGCCGTTCGGTACAATGCGGATATGGTTGGAATCTTCGCTGTAACAGAGGTTCCCGCGAAGGATATAGTTCTTCATGTTCCATTTCCCCCAAAGGTTGATACTTGTTTATAGTATACCACTTCGGTCAAAATGTCAATTCTATTTTTGATTTTTCTCCGTTTCTTGTGCAAAATCACGAGCTGTCGCAAGCAGAATGTCCTTTCTGTTCGGAAGCTCCCCGCCAATCACCCTCTCTAGAAGCGCCTGCAAAATCCGGCCGATCCTTCTTCCCTGGGGGATTCCGAGTTCCATCAGGTCGCTGCCGGAGATCGCAAGCTGCCTGAGAGAGAAACACGCTTCCTTTT
Organism: uncultured bacterium; assembly: GCA_905215665.1. GTDB lineage: Bacteria > Bacillota > Clostridia > Oscillospirales > Oscillospiraceae > JAZOXB01. The sequence continues at coordinate 1,373 of CAJMQR010000102.1, forward strand.
GCAGGATGCTCTCAATCAGCGTCTCCGCCGCACGGGTCTGCGCTTCAATCCCCACGGCCGGCTCCGTAAGCTTGCCGAGGCGATCCGCGCGATGCAGGCGCAGCAGCTTTTTCACCGTCCGCGGGCCGCTCTGCGCCAGCAGGCGGCGTGCCGCCCGCTCCGACTGCGGCAGGGGGAACACGTGCCGCCGCACCAGCTCCGCGGTCTGCTGTGCGGTTTCCGTATCATAACGCAGGCGCCGGAGAATGGTATGCGCCATCGCCCCGCCAATGATCTCATGGCCGAAGAAGTGACCGACCAGATTTTTATCCATGGTAAAGGCCACCGGCTTGCCGACGTCGTGCAGGAGCGCCGCCAGACGGAGTGTTTCCTCCGGCTCTACGGCGGCTACAACGTGCAGCGTGTGCTGCCAGACATCCAGCGCATGATGCGGATTATATTGACAAAAACCGATGCAGGGCGCCATCTCCGGGATCAGCACACACAGTACGTCCGGGAATTCTTCCAGCACCTTTGCGGCATGCGGCCCTGTCAGGACTCCGGAAAGCTCCTTGCGCAGGCGCTCCTGAGATACCTGCTCCAGTTTCCCGCACAGCGCATGAATCGCGGACGAAGTCTCCGGCGCAAAAGAAAAGCCCAGCCGGGAGGCAAAGCGGAGTCCGCGCAGCATCCGCAGCGCATCCTCGGTGAAGCGGGCGGTCGGCTCCCCGACGCAGCGAATCACGCCCTCCGCCAGATCTCCTCTCCCCCCAAACAGGTCGGTCACCCGCCCTTCCGCATCCGCAGCCATCGCATTGACGGTAAAGTCGCGGCGCATCAGATCCGAATGCAGCTCCGGCAGAAAAACCACCGCGTCGGGGTGGCGGCTGTCAGAATAGCCCCGCTCCGCGCGGAAGGTCGTGATTTCGTAGGGCTGTCCGTCCAGAAGAAGCGTAACTGTCCCGAAGCGCTCTCCGGTCAGAATCACCCGTTCGCCCGCAAAACAGGACGCAGTCTCCTGCGGCTTTGCACTGGTACACAGGTCCCAGTCCTGCGGCGCTTCTCCGCGCAGGCTGTCGCGCACACAGCCGCCGACGGCATATGCCTCAAAGCCGGACGCAGCCAGCCGCATCAGAATCGCTCTGACCTGCGGCGGGATGGGGATACGTTCCATTGTCATCCGTCTCTCCTGTATGCTCAGAGTTTTTCCTTACAATAGGGGCAGGCTTCCAGATTTTTCTCACCCAGCGGCAGAAGCCGCCCGCAATGCGGGCAGCGGTAAAACACGGACGCAATCACAACGGCGGCCACCGCAAGCACGATCGCAGCCACAAGCACCCAGATTCTGGCGCTGCCAAGCTGCTGTTTCAGCAGGATTGCGGCGAGGGCCAACAGTCCGGCGCCCCACGAGCAGCAGGTTCGGAGCAGTTTTATCGTTCCCAGCTTCATTTTTCGTTTTCCTCCCATTCTTTCCAGACCTCCGGACAATATCCGGCGGTAGCTTTTTGCCCGTTGCGGACGACGGGCGTTTTCATCAGTTCAGGACGCTCGAACAGCTTGTCCTCCTTCGCCCGCTCGTCGGAAAGATAGCGCATCAGCGTGACGTCCGGATTCTTGGAGTCCCAGTCGATCAACTGATCCACGCCGCCGACCGCGCGAAGAACGCTCTCAAATTCCCCATTTGACATGCCGTAGCGCTTGAGATCGATGCTCTGGAATTTGATCCGGCGTTCCTTAAAATAGCGTTCCGCTTTTTTGGTATCAAAGCACTTGCTTTTCCCGAAAACCTGAATGTTCATTGATAGCGTACCTCCATCAGACAAAGCCCCTTTGCGGGAGCCGTTTCCCCCGCCTCCGCACGGATGCCGCGGGCAAGCAGCTCCGGCAGTGTTTCCGGCTGGCGTCCTCCGAGCCCGATCTCCAGCAGCGTTCCGACGATGATGCGCGCCATGTGATAGAGGAAGCCGTCCGCGGTCAGCACGAAGCGGAGTTCCTCCCCTTCCCTGACAATCTCACAGCGGTGCAGCGTCCGGACCGAGGATTTCTTAAGCTGCCGGTTCGCGCAGAACGCACGGAAATCATGGGTACCCAACAGCGCTCCGGCGCCTGCGCGCATTGCCTGCAAATCAAGCTGCGCCGGAAGCTGCACGCGCCAGCGCCGCCCGAAAACATCCGGCATTTCGCTGTTCCAGACGCGGTAGACATAGGTCTTTTCAAGCGCAGACAGGCGCGCGTGAAAGCGGGGCTGCGCGTATTGCAGGGAAAGCGCGCCGATGTCCTCCGGCAAATTGCGCCGCAGCTCGCGAAGCAGCAGCTCCGTCGGCCGTTCCGCCGCATGGAAAGACGCCACCTGTCCGCGGGCATGGACGCCCGCGTCCGTGCGCCCGCTCCCATGTACCTCGACCCGCTCGCCGAAAATCGACGAAAGCGCGGTCTCCACCTTTCCCTGCACCGTCAGGGCATCCTGCGGCAGGCGCTGCCAGCCGCGGTAGCGCGTGCCGTCATAGGCAAGCTTCAGGCAATAGTTCCGTTCTCCCATGCTTCGAGTTCCTCCATGGCTTCCCCTTTTGTATCCGCCGAAAACAGGAAATTCCCCTCTGTCGAATAGACCTCATAGTGCCCGCGTACGGAAAGAATATACATACTTCACAGCTCCTTTTGTGTTTCTGTATA
>CAJMQR010000103.1 GCA_905215665.1 uncultured bacterium
ACTGGCATTTCACCACCGATGATGCAAGAAATAAGCTGAAGCATCTATACCCCATTATAAAGATTTAGGATTTACAGAGTACGAGTCAGATTATGGCACTTGAACAAAAAATAATTGCAAACCCTATCCAATCGGCGGGGGCAAAAAGGAGCGATAACGGCTAAAATAATAACGGAAACTGCAAAAGGAGAGAAAGGCGGTGAAGAGCACGGATGCGAAGAATTGTGTTGGATATGAAGGGCGGACTTCTGGCGGAGGCGGTCATGCAATCGCTTTCGGGATGCGACCCGGATTTTCTTGTCTACCTTTCCTCAAAGCCGGAGGAAACGCTTGCCCTGTGCCGGACCTGCCGTGCCAATGTGTTGGTGATGGAGGTCATCCGGCAGGGCATATGGAAGCTGAGCGAACGGCTCAAGCTTTGCAATGCTGTAAAGCAGCTCGGTTGGGTCTGCAAGGTCCTGCTTCTGGTGGATGAAAACGCGGACGAACTGCTTGCCTCCGAGGTACGGCAGGCGGTGAAGGATCAGTTGGCAGACAATTTTATTTATGCGTCGGTATCGCCGACTTACCTCGCCGGTGTGATCGACACGCTTTAGAAAGGAGTGGTTATATTGCAGGTCGTTATACAGAAAATTCCTGAGAATTTGCAGGAATTTGAAACACTCGCCGCCAAAGGGCGGCAGCCGGAGCACATATGCGCGCTGTTCTTGTGTGCGCTGGCACTGTTTGATCGGGACAAAGATGCAGGCACCGCCGCAATGGATATTCTGCGGGGGCCAAGACCCATGACACCGTATGACTGCCAGTTTCTGCGCGACCGACTGCGCGGCAAAGCCTATCTGCCGCTTGCATATTTTGAAGGCGCAGCGCCGGAAAACGGTTATCAGCCGCGTATGCCGTACACGCTGAACGTGCTATCAGACCCAAGGCCTCAGGATATAGAGCCGGGCTATATGCGCGTGTTCCTTAAAACGGCGGGCGCGGATTCGCCGCGGCCTATGAAGCTGCGGCAGAAGGCCTCGACCGGCCAGTGGTTTTTGTGGGAGTATTCCAGCATTCTCAGCGGAATCCGTATTCCCGCGGCACAAGACCCGTGGGCATAACAATAGTGAGGAAGGAGATTGATACATACATGGGACTGTTCGATAAGAAATATTGCGATATTTGCGGAGAAAAGATTGGCTTGCTTGGCAACCGCAAGCTGGAAAACGGCAATCTCTGCAAAAACTGTGCCAAAAAGCTCTCGCCGTGGTTCTCTGACCGGCGCAATAGCACCGTCGAAGAGATCAAGGCGCAGCTTGCCTACCGGGAAGAAAACCGGGGAAAGGTAGCGGCATTCCACACGACCAGAACACTCGGCACGGACACCAAAGTGCTTCTTGACGAGGACGCGGGAAAATTTATGGTAACAAGAGCACGAGATCTGCAAGAGGCAAACCCGGATGTTCTGGACTTTGCAGACGTGACCGGCTGTAATCTCGACATTGACGAGAGCCGCTCGGAGCTCATGCGGGAGGATAAGGACGGCAAGGAGGTCAGCTACAACCCGCCGCGCTACGAATACTCCTACGATTTCTACATCACCATTTTCGTCAACAACCCTTACTTTGACGAAATGCGCTTCCGACTCAACTCAAGTTCCGTGGACATCACACCGCCGCCCACATTGCGTCCGGGCATGGCGGGCGGATACAACCCGGAGACCAATGTTGAGTACCGCAGCTGTAAGAGGCTCGGCGAGGAAATCCGACAGGCGCTGACGCAGGTTCGCAGGGACGTGCGTGAAAAGATCGAGCAGGCCGCCGCGCCCAAGACGGCCGTCACCTGCCCCTACTGCGGCGCAACCACCACGCCGGATGCCAGCGGCTGCTGCGAATATTGCGGCAGCGCGATCGGCGGCTGAGCCGGAAGGGGCAAAAGCCCCGGGGCATGGCTTTCAGTCGCGGAACCGTCACAAAAAGATCAGGCAGCACACCACACGTCAGACACATACTTGATTTTTGAAAGGAGACAGCACCATGGCAAACTTTACCGACAGCATGAAAGAGGCAGCATTCGCAACCAGTCCCCGTGAATTTGATCTTTCCTATTCCACCACGCTGGAAGAGATCATGGAGAAGCTCAATGCCCGCAGGGCGGCGTTCCAGATGCCGTTCCAGATCAAAGGCGGCGTGCCAGGTCAACGCATCTCGTTTGAAAAGGAGCCGAATGTGGACGTCGGTCTCTGGCTTTTCCTGAAGGACGGCACGCATATCCGGATCCAGCCGGTCATCACCGAGGCCAAGATGTCGGTTGGCGGAATGCGCGTTGATAAGAACAGTGCGCTGCGCAAGGGCCTCAAGGGCGCAACGGTCGGCCTTGCAACGGAGCGCGGCGGCTATATCGACACCGTGACCGAAACCGTGAAGAAGATTCTGAACGGCGAGGAGGTAGAGGACTATGTCGCACCGGAGGTTCCGGCCGATACCAAGGACTGGCTGACAACCTTCCTGCTCTGCTTCTTCCTTGGCGGTCTCGGCGTTCATCGCTTCTATGTCGGCAAGATCGGCACGGGCATCCTCTACCTGCTGACGGCTGGCCTGTTCGGCATCGGATATCTTGTTGACTTTATCAAGATTCTCTGCGGCAAGTTTACCGACAAGGACGGAAACGCGATTCGGCGGGAAAAGAAATAAGGAAAGCAAAATGTCTCAGGTATGCACTGTTGTTTTTCTGGAATTATATGTTATTTTCTGTTGATCGGCAGATTTGTGCATCCTTGAAGGATATTGGGAGGGAATTATGAAACAGACGAAGACCAAGCTTCTGTGCCTGCTTCTTGCAGCGGCGATGCTGCTCAGCCTTACCGCCTGCGGCAAGGGCAAGGCGGCGGCCCCCGACTTGATCAAGCTCGGCGACTACGAGCTGCGCTATAAGGGCGCGTGCATCATGGAAGATTCGGACGGAAATGACGCAATCGTTCTGACGCTGGACTTTACAAACAACGGCAAGGAAAACGCCTCGTATCTCTGGAGTGTCAACGAAACCGTCATGCAGAACGGCACGGAGCTGGAGGTCGCGACAGTCGTTGCCGACTACGAGAGCTATGAAACCGTGATAAACAGCCAGTTCACGGACATCGCGCCGGGTACGACGCTGGAGGTGCAGACGGCCTATGTGCTGCGCGACCCGACCGCCGCGGTGGAGGCGACCTTTGAGCAGATCTTCGGCAAGAAAAGCGGCAAGATCACCGTCGACCCCTCCACGCTCAGCCGCGTGGAGACCACGGAGACGGGCATGACGGATGACGGCGGGCTGACCGCCACGACCGGCGACGCGCTGCTCGACTGGTGGAACGGCGCATGGTACGGCTGGTGGAAAATGACCGGTTGCTCGGGCTCTTACGAGAGCATGGAGGGGCAATGGTGGGATGTCTGCGGCGAGATCGCCATTGGCGCAGACTATACGGGTACCATCACACTCTGGGATGAGGACTACACCAGAGCCGACCCCATGGCGCTGGCCTCCGTCAGCCTGAATGAAGCCGGAACCGGCGAGCATGGCACGGTCATGTCCGAGGGCGGCTGGTTCACGGACACGGCACTGGCACATGCGGACTGGATCGTCGATCCCGGCCTTCTGGACTATGACGACCTGATCTGGATCGACGGCGACTACGAAAACGGCGACGACGCGTTCCACTACGACATCTATCTGCGCCCGTGGGGTCTGTACTGGGATGACATGGACGAGAGCGGCTATCCCTACCGCTATACCGACTGGTACCTGCCGCTGATTGACGCGGGCATGCCCATGCCGGACGCCATCGGAGAAGAGCCGTCGAACGACTTCAATCCGCATGACAGCGCCCCGCTCACCCAGACGGACGCTGCGGCATCCGGTGGAGACGGCATCGTGACCGAAGAGCAGGTACAGAAGGGCTACGTCTGGATGAACGAGGTCAATAATAATATTTAATGCTTATCGACTTAACGCAGCAAGCCACAATATCTCGAAAAAGTCCGATT
>CAJMQR010000104.1 GCA_905215665.1 uncultured bacterium
CTAGATGAGCTGCTGCTCGTTGATCATGAGCTTGAATTGCAGTCCCAGCTTCTCCGCCGCCTTGCGGCACAGAATCATGCGCTGCATGAAAATCTCAAAATAATCCATGACAGAGCTGTAATGTGTGTCTACCGTCAGCTTCAGCTTGATAAGCGTCTTTTCCTCATTGATTTTCAGCAGGGATTTGGTGACGGAGTAGTTCACACGGTCATGGATATCAAAGGTAGCCGCGTCCCGGTTTCGGACGCGGCTTCTTCTGACGTCCGCTTTGTCCGCGAGGATCAGCGCCGCCGACAGCGCGTTGACCGGCACGCCGGTTCCTTCGTCGTGATTGCCGATGGCCGTGACGACGGTTGCCACATCCTCAGCAGGGCAGCCCAGCCCCGTCAGAATCTGGAAGGCCATCACCGCGCCACTCTGCGAGTGGTCGACGCGGTTGACCAGATTGCCGATATCGTGCAGATAGCCCGCAATCTGGGCAAGCTCCACCGTGTGCGCGTCATAGCCAAGCGTCTCAAGAATGTAACGCGCCGTTTCCGCCACGTGGGTCACGTGGGAAAAGCTGTGTTCCGTATAACCGAGCGCAATCAGCGACTCGTCGGCCTTGCGGATGTAGGCACGGATCGTCTCATTGGTCGCAATTTCATGAAATGTCATAGTATTCTCCTTTTTCCGGCAGCAATCTTGCAGATTGGCACGGCACTTCCGCTTTGGACGCGGAGAAAGCATCGTCGGATGCCGCTTCCTATGTGATTTCCGATGTTTCAGCCACAGCCGGCTTTCCTCAAAAATCATACCACAGCCTTAGCGTAAAAGCAAGCGCAAGCCCGCCTGGTCATTTTTTTCTGTTTTTTTGAAAAAAATGGTTGACAAGGCCGCGCACCTGTGTTATGATGTGATCACTTTAATTCACTAATGAATTAGCGAAATAAATTAAGAGGTGGACAAAATGAAAAAAACAATGGCTGTTTTGTGCGTGATCGCACTCCTCTTCGGCCTTCTGGCCGGCTGCGCGGGCAAGCAGGAAGAACCGACGGCTTCCGTCAGTGATTCGGAATACGTCAAGAGCAAGGGCACGCTGGTGATTGGCGTCACGGTGTTCGAGCCGATGGACTACCAGGATGCCTCCGGTGAATGGATCGGCTTTGACGCAGAATTGGCAAAAGCCTTTGCCGAAACGCTGGGCGTCAAGGCAGAATTCCAGATCATCGACTGGAACAACAAGGTCTTTGAGCTGAACGGAAAGACCATCGACGTCGTCTGGAACGGCATGACCCTGACGGAAGACGTCAAGGCCGCGATGGAATGCTCTGCCCCCTATTGCAACAACGCGCAGGTTGTCGTCGTTCCCCAAAAGGTTGCGGACAAGTATCAGACGGCGGACAGCCTCAAGGATCTGTCCTTTGCGGTGGAAATCGGTTCTGCTGGCAAGGAACAGGCGGAAATTCTGGGTCTGAAGTACACAGAGGTTGAGGATCAGGCGACTGCACTTCTGGAGGTCAGCTCCGGCACGGCGGACGCTGCGATCATCGATTCCCTGATGGCTGGCGCCATGATCGGCGAGAACACAAGCTATGCCGACCTGACCTGCACCGTCAGTCTGAACAGCGAGGAATACGGCGTCGGTTTCCGCAAAGGTTCCGATCTGGCCGCAATGCTGAATGAATTCCTTACGGAACAGTATGCCAGCGGAAAGCTGCTTGAGCTGGCGGAGACCTACGGTGTTCAGAAAGCGCTGATCGCGCAATAAAATTCTCTCCGGGGCAGGGCGGCAGCCTTGCCCCGGAAGTCAGGTGGTTACATATGATCTCAACTGTCATCGGCGCCCTGAACGAGGGCTTCCTGCAGACGCTGAAGCTCTTTTTCGTCACCCTGATCGGCGCGCTGCCTCTGGGACTGGTGATTTCCTTCGGTTCCATGAACACCTGGGCTCCCTTCCGGCGCGTCACACTCTGGGCGCTGAAGCAGCGTCCCGCCGGCAGAATTGCAGGCTTTTTTTTGAATTTCCGCCCTGTTTCCCTGCTGGTGCGCCTGATCGTATGGGTTGTCCGCGGCACGCCGCTGATGCTCCAGCTCATCATCATCTTCTACATTCCCGGCACGCTCTCAGAAAACGGAAGCCCCTGGCCCGCCGGTGACAGTGGCCGTTTCCTTGCCTCCGCCATCGCCTTCATTCTGAACTACGCCTGCTATTTTTCCGAGATCTACCGCGGCGGCATTCAGGGGGTACCGGTCGGGCAGGAGGAAGCCGGGCAGGTCCTCGGCATGACGAAAAAACAGATTTTTTTCAAGGTCACACTCTTACAGATGGTCAAGCGCATCGTGCCGCCGATCTCCAATGAGGTCATTACGCTGGTTAAGGATACCGCAATTGCACGCGTCATCTCGCTGCAGGAGGTCATCTGGGCGGGTTATGCCTTCCTGAAAAGCTCGCACGGCTACTCCGGCCTGCTGTGGCCGCTGTTCTGCACAGGCATTTACTATCTGGTTTTTAACGGTATCGTAACGCTTCTTCTCGGCAAGCTGGAAAAGAAGCTGAACTATTTCCGCTGAGGAGGACGCCATGGCAATTCTTGAAGTACAGAACCTGGAAAAGAAATTTGGCAGCGTCAGGGTTCTGAAGGATATCAGCTTCACAATGGAAAAGGGAAGCGTTCTGACCGTTCTCGGTTCCTCCGGCAGCGGCAAGACAACACTGCTTCGCTGCCTGAATTTCCTGGAGCGTCCCGACAGCGGCCGGATCTATGTGGACGGCAGGCTCCTGCTTGACGCGGCGGAAAATGACCTGATGACGGAAAGCACAATTCGCCAGAACCGCCTGCATTTCGGGATGGTGTTCCAGAATTTCAACCTCTTCCCCCAGTATACTGCATTGAAGAACGTCACTCTGGCTCCACTGCTCGCCGCAAAGGAGCGGCCGGATTACCGCGCCCGCAGACGTGAGATACAGGAAGAAATCGAGGCGGAAGCTCTGTCTTTGCTGGAAAAGGTCGGACTCACAGGAAAACGCGACAATTATCCGCATCAGCTTTCGGGAGGGCAGCAACAGCGTGTCGCCATCGCAAGGGCGCTGGCGATGAAGCCGGACATTCTCTGTTTTGATGAACCGACCAGCGCCCTCGATCCGGAACTGACCGGGGAAGTATTGAGGGCGATACTCGCCTTAAAAGAAGCGGGCAGTACAATGATTATCGTCACGCACGAGATGGGTTTCGCTGAGCGTGCCTCGGACAGGATTATTTTTATGGCAGACGGTGTGATTGCAGAGGAGGGTACGCCGCAGCAAATCTTCGGTTTCCCGCAGAATGAACTGACCCGAAGCTTCATCGGCCGAAACGACGCTGAGTAATTCTGATAACTGACTCTTGATTAAACAGTTTATACTAGTTCTTGATAAAAAGCTTTTAAAGCTTTTTATCAGATTCTAGTATCAGTCATATCATTTCCAACAGCGTCTTTTTATCATGGCCAAAAAATCAGGAATACAAGCGGAAAACTTCCTGTTTTCAAGCAAAACTCCTGCGCTCGGCGGCGACCGGGCGCAGGAGTTTTGGCACAAAAGAACTGCCGCAGCAATTACCTGCTGCGGCAGTGTTTTTAGCAATTAAGCCTCGTTGATCTCGATGACAACGCCGGAACCGACGGTACGGCCACCTTCACGGATAGCGAAGCGGAGACCCTTCTCGATGGCGATCGGGGTGATCAGCTCGACGTCCATGTCGATGTTATCGCCGGGCATGCACATCTCAACGCCCTCAGGCAGAGTGATGATGCCGGTGACGTCCGTGGTACGGAAGTAGAACTGCGGGCGATAGTTGTTGAAGAACGGAGTATGACGGCCGCCTTCTTCCTTCTTCAGGACGTAAACCTGGCCCTTGAACTTGGTGTGCGGATGAATGGAGCCGGGCTTGGACAGAACCTGACCACGCTCGATGCTCTTCTTGTCAACGCCGCGGAGCAGAGCGCCGATGTTGTCGCC
>CAJMQR010000105.1 GCA_905215665.1 uncultured bacterium
ACGCTTGCGCAGGCGGGGTGGAATTCCGGGACGTGGATTTCTCCTATACGCCGGAAAAGCCTCTGATTCAGGATCTCAGCCTGCAAATCCGCCCCGGAGAGCATGTGGCCATCGTCGGCCCCACCGGCTGCGGCAAGACCACGCTGATCAATCTGCTGATGCGTTTTTACGACGTGAACGCCGGAAGCATCCGTATCGACGGTACGGATATCCGTCAGGTGCCGCGGCGCGTCCTGCGCGCGCAGTACGGAATGGTGCTTCAGGACACCTGGATCCGCAATGCGACCGTATGGGAAAACATTGCGCTCGGCAAGCCGGATGCCAGCCGTGAAGAGATCATCGCTGCGGCGAAGGCCGCACATTCACACGGCTTTATCAAGCGTCTGCCGCAGGGCTATGACACCGTCATCGGCGAGGACAGCAGCCTGTCGCAGGGGCAGCGGCAGCTCCTGTGCATCACGCGCGTGATGCTCTCCCCGCCGCCCATGCTGATACTGGACGAAGCGACCTCCTCCATCGACACCCGCACGGAAATGCTGATTCAGGCGGCCTTTGCAATGCTGACCGCCGGACGCACGAGCTTCATCGTCGCCCACCGGCTTTCGACCATCCGCGAGGCAGACCAGATCCTCGTCATGCGCGACGGCAGCATCATCGAGCAGGGCACGCACGAAGAGCTGCTGAAAAAGAAGGGCTTCTATGCCTCCCTGTACTTCAGCCAGTTTGAGCCCTAGGGAAGCTCTGAATAAATCCTCTGCGGTGGACGGCGGATCTTTTTCGCCAAATCTTCGGTTTGAAAAACTTGAAATACACAAAGTATTCCTGCGTTTTCCAAACCTTGCCTTGACGAAAAATCTCTCACCGTCCACTCTTGTTGATTTAATCAGACCTTCCCTAGCCTCCACCGTCCGGCATGTCGGATACGGAAAAAACGCCCCGGATTTTAAAAATCCGGAGCGTTTTTTCATTATAACTCCCGCAGGGCGTCCACGAGAACCGTTTTTGCGTTGGTTCTCTCGTCCCGATACTTTATGATTCTGGCCGGGGCGCCCGCCACGACGGCATTTTCCGGGACATCCTGCGTGACAATCGCGCCGGCGGCGACCACCGCGCCATTGCCGATCTGCACGCCCTCCAGCACCACCGCGTTCGCGCCTACCACAACGCCGTCGCCCACGACCACGGGCTTCGCGCTGGGCGGCTCGATCACGCCGGCCAGCACCGCGCCGGCGGCAATGTGGCAGTTTTTCCCGACGGTGGCGCGGCCGCCGAGGACGGCGCCCATGTCGATCATGGTGCCCTCTCCGACCACGGCGCCGATATTCAGGATTGCGCCCATCATAATGACCGCATTGTCGCCTATCTCCACGCCGTCGCGGATAATCGCCCCCGGCTCCACTCTGGCACGGACATTTTTCAGGTCGAGCATCGGAATGGCGGAATTGCAGGCATGGTTTTCCACATGCAGCGCGGCGATTTTTTCCGCCTGCGCGGTAAGCTGCGGCGCGAGAACCTTCCAGTCGCCGAACAGAATCTTCAGACCGTTGCCGCCGGAGAATACCTCCGCATCCGAAAAGGTGCAGGGCTGTTTTTCCTGCAATGTGACGCGCACCGGCGTTTTTTTCTCCGCGGTGCGGATCATTTCAATGATTTCATGCGCTTGCATACTTCTGCTCCTCAGCGGATCGAGCGCTTCGGCCGGATCATTTCACGCCAATCCAGATCGCCCCGCTGCAGGCCGAGGATCAGCATCTCCGCGGAAGCAAGGTTGGTCGCAATGGGGACATTATGCGTGTCGCACAGATGAATGGTCTGGACGATCTGCTGATCCTCCCAGGGGTTGATGCCGTTGGGATCGGAAAACAGCAGCACCATATCGATTTCATTGTATGCGATGCGGGCATTCACCTGCTGGTGACCGCCCTGATTATGGGACAGGAACAGCGTCACGGGAAGCCCGGTCGCGTCCGCAACCAGCCGTCCGGTCGTGGCCGTTGCCGACAGGCAGTGCTTGGAGAGGATGCTCTTATATGCCGTGCAGAACTGTACCATGAGTTCTTTTTTCTTGTCATGCGCCATGAGCGTTATGTTCATATCGTCACCTCATCGTCAGTAATTACAGTTTCATCAGTGGAACGTAGTCTCCCCGCAGACGTCGGGAGATGCGCAGGCAGGCCTCCGCCGCGCCGTCTTCGGCCGCAAAAATCAGGGCAGTTCCCTGCGCGGCGGCCAGAACAACCTCCGGGTCCTCCGGCACCAGCCCCAGCAGGGGCAGGCCGACACTGTCCATAATGTCATCCACCGTCAGCTCCATGCGGGAAAACATCCGTGGGCTGACGCGGTTGACCACAAGCCGGGCCTCTTTTCCCCCGTGCAGCGCAAGAAGATCCGCCGTGCAGGCGGCGTCGCGCATGGAGGCCGGGTCGGGAGTGGAAACCAGAATGCACAGGTCCGCGGCGCCGGTCGAAAGCCGGAAGCCGTCGCCTATGCCGGCGGCGGAATCGATCATGCAAAAGTCAAAGTCCTTTTTTGCCTCCCGCAGCAGGCGGGCGAAGGCTGCCGGATCGATGTTCCGTTCCCCTCCGCGGGCAGGAGCGGTCAGAAGAAACAGCCCGGGCAGCTCCGGATGGGGCGTCGCCTCGGCAAGGGCGTAATTGCCCTGCATGACCTCCGTAAAGGCGAGGACGGGCAGCTCCGCCATACCCAGCGCGATATCGAGATTCCGGAGGCCGACGTCCGCGTCGATACACAGGACCTTTTTCCCCTCCGCCGCAAGGCAGGATGCGACCGCGGCACAGACGGTGGTTTTCCCTGTGCCGCCCTTGCCGGAAATCACACAGATCGCTTCTCCCACTGCGCATGGCTCCTTTCTGACCAATTCTACCCTATGGTTATATGTTAGTATATCGTATCCGGACGGCAATTTCAACCGCGATTTTTGAAATTTCAGATGTACAAAAATTTTTTTCGTTTTTCCTCTTTACAAATGCGGATGGATGTGCTATTATAATATCAGAAATAAGAATTATTATTATTTTAGGAGCTGAAAACCATGACGCCCCGAAAAAACAGTAAAAAGCGCGGCGCCATTCTGGAGTGTATCCGCAGCACAAAAACCCATCCCAGCGCAGAATGGATCTACACCCAGCTCAAGCCCCGCATCCCGGATCTCTCCCTCGGTACGGTCTACCGCAACCTCAACCTTTTCAAGCAGGAGGGGCAGTTGATTTCCGTCGGCGTGGTCAACGGGCTGGAGCGTTTCGATGCCTGTACGGTTCCCCACGCGCATTTCATCTGTACCCACTGCGGTGCTGTGATCGATGCCGACGGCATAGACCCGCCGGAGCATCTGATCTCCCGAGTCACCTGCGGCGCGGTGCGGGAGTGCGTTCTCACCTTTACCGGTATCTGTAATCAATGCATCCAACCGGATGCAGATAATAATTAAAATTCAGGAGGATTTATCAATGAAAAAGTATGTATGCCCCGTTTGCGGTTATGTTCACGAAGGCGATCTGCCCGAAGGCTTCAAGTGCCCGGTCTGCGGCGTTTCCGGCGAGAAGTTCAAGCTGGTGGAAGGCGACATGAAGCTGGCTGCCGAGCATGAGTTCGGCATCGGCGCGAAGCTGGACGGCGTGCCCGAGGAAGACAAGAACTTCATCCTTGAGCAGCTCAAGGCCAACTTCAACGGCGAATGCTCCGAGGTCGGCATGTATCTGTGCATGGCGCGCATCGCCCACCGCGAAGGTTATCCCGAGATCGGCCTGTACTGGGAAAAGGCAGCCTATGAGGAAGCGGAGCACGCGGCAAAGTTTGCCGAGCTTCTCGGCAGCGAGCTGGAGCCCAACATGACCGCCTCCACCAAGAAGAACCTCGCATGGCGTGTGGACTGCGAGTACGGCGCAACGGCCGGCAAGTTCGAGCTGGCGAAGGTTGCAAAGAAGAACAACCTGGATGCCATCCA
>CAJMQR010000106.1 GCA_905215665.1 uncultured bacterium
CCGCGCTGCGGTCCACCTTGGTGGGGTCCTTGCCGGAGAAGGCGCCGCCGCCGTGCGCGGCATAGCCGCCGTAGGTATCGACGATGATCTTCCGCCCGGTCAGGCCGGAGTCGCCCATTGGCCCGCCGATGACGAAGCGGCCTGTCGGGTTGACATAAAACTTTGTATTTTTATCGATCAGATTTGCCGGCAGCGTGGGCCGGATGATCTCCTCGATCACAGCCTCGCGGAGCTGTCCGATGGCGATTTCTTCGGAATGCTGGGTGGAGACAACGACGGTGTCGATGCGTTCGACGGCACCGTCCTCGCCGTACTGGACGGAAACCTGGCTCTTGCCGTCCGGACGCAGCCAGGGCAGCGCGCCGCTTTTGCGCTGCTGGGCAAGGCTGCGGGTCAGCTTGTGGGCGAAGGTGATGGGGGCGGGCATCAGCTCGGGCGTTTCATCGCAGGCGAAGCCGAACATCATGCCCTGATCCCCGGCGCCGAGGGTGTCCGCCTCGTCATAGGAGCTGTCTACGCCCATGGCGATATCGCCGGACTGCTCGTCGATGGCGGTCAGGACGGCGCAGGTGTGGCCGTCGAAGCCCGCGCCGGGATGGTCATAGCCGATGCGGCAGATGGTTTCGCGGGCGACCTTGGGAATGTCCACATAGCAGTTGGTGGAGATTTCGCCCATGACCAGCACCATGCCGGTGGTGGCGGCACATTCGCAGGCCACGCGGGCGTTGGGGTCCTTTGTGAAGATTGCGTCCAGTACGCCGTCGGAAATCTGGTCGCAGACCTTGTCGGGATGTCCTTCGGTTACGGACTCAGAGGTGAAGATTCTTTTTTGCATATTTATTCAGTCCTTTCTCCATAACCTTACAAAAAAATACCCTGTTTCTTCGACAGGGTACGCGCATTGTGTCCTCATCTGTCGATCAAGTCGCTGGAATTGGCACCTTGCTTTCGCAGGTTGTCGGGCTTCATCGGGCCAGTCCCTCCGCCGCTCTCGATAAGGTTATGATAATTATATATATCATAGCACAAATCGCGCCAATGTCAAGGAAGAATTGTCATTTGCATGGCTGCCCTGCGCAGATGGACAGAGGGGGGAGATTTCGCGAAATATGCCGCGATTTTCGACAAAAATTGTACAAAAATTCCGAAATGTCCATTGCACGCGGAAAGCGTGTACAATATAATAACACTGTATAAAAAGGCAGGGAAGCATGCTCCTGCGGATAGAGAGAGAAACGCCTATGAATACATACCACGTTTTGTTCAACCCCCATGCGGGCAACGGCCACGGAGAGGAAGAGGCCCGCAAGCTGGACACGCTTCTGACCGATGTGTCCCTGTGCTATCGCAACATCACGGAGGTGGAGGACTATGCAGCCTTTTTCTCCGCAATTCCCGCGGAGGAGGACGTGATTCTCTGCGGAGGGGACGGAACCATCAACCGCTTTGTCAACGACACCGAGGGACTGACCTATCCCAATGACATCCTCTATTTCGGCGTCGGCAGCGGCAACGATTTTATGCACGATCTGGGGAAGAAGAAGGGAGACGCCCCCTTCTCCATCAAAAAATACCTGCAGAATCTTCCCGTGGTCACGGTAAAGGGACGGACGTACCGCTTCCTCAACGGCATCGGCTACGGCATTGACGGCTATTGCTGCGAGGTGGGCGACAAGCTCCGCGCCACCAGCACCAAGCCCGTAAACTATACCGGCATCGCCATCAAGGGCCTGCTCTTCCACTTCCATCCGGCCAACGCGCAGGTTACGGTGGACGGAAAAACGCACGCTTTCCGCAAGGTTTGGCTCGCCCCCGCCATGAACGGACGCTTCTACGGCGGCGGCATGGACATCGCGCCGCAGCAGGATCGGATGAATGCCGCGCGGGAACTGTCGGTGGTTGTCATGCACGGCTCCGGCAAGCTCAAGACGCTGATCGTTTTCCCCTCGATCTTCAAGGGGGAGCATGTGAAGCACGATGAAATGGTGCAGGTGCTCACCGGCCACGAGATCACCGTGCAGTTTGACCGTCCCTGCGCTCTGCAGATTGACGGCGAAACCATCCTCGGCGTGACGGAGTACAGCGTTTCCTCCAAGGTTCCCGCCGCGGTGTGACGGCGCGCGGCCGCCGTAAATAAGAAAGCCTTCCCCCGGCGGAGAGAACTCCGCCGGGGGTTTGTACGTCCGGGCGCGGCTTTCCGCGCCGGTGTTCTTATACTAGACTCCCATGAAAAGTAGACAAAGTATACTTTTCATAGCGCGTCAGCGCGTCGGAGTCTGCATGAGACGTCTTCTGCGCTTTCAGCGCAGAAGGGCGACGCTTTAAGCGGCGCCTTTCTGATAAAAAGTGTCTACTTTTTATCGGAAAAAAGTATTAATAAAAACCAGAGTTTTTAATATTAAGAATCAGTATCAGTATCAGTCCAGCTTTCTGCCGGCCAGCCAGACGGCCTTGCGGTTCAGGTTCCCGTCGCAGACGACAAAATCCGCGCATTTTCCGTCCCGGATGGATCCGGTGGCGTCCAGACAGCCGATCTGCCGCGCCGGGTTCCAGGTGACCGCCCGCACCGCGTCCTCCTTCGGGATGCCGAAGGAAACCGCGCGGAGCATGCAGTCGTAGAGGTTCGTGGCCGAGCCGGCGATGGTGCCGTCGGCCAGCCGGGCGACGCCTCCCTTGAGGAACACGGCCTGCCCGCCCAGCTCGTACTCGCCGTCGGGCATTCCGCAGCAGCGCAGCGAGTCCGAGATGATGACCATACGCTCCGGCCCGAACAGGCGGAAGGCCAGCCGCACGGCGGAGGGATGGATGTGCTGCCCGTCGGTGATCAGCTCGGCGCTGACCTGCTCGGCCTCCGCCGCCGCGCCGATGACGCCGGGCTTGCGGTGGTGCAGGGCGGGCATGGCGTTGAACAGGTGGGTCAGGTGGGTCACGCCCGCCTCGATTGCCGCGCGTGCCGCGTCGTAATCCGCGTCGGTGTGGGCGATGGAGACGGTGCACAGCGCCTTTGCCTGCCGGACGAAGTCGCAGGCGCCGGGCAGCTCGGGCGCGACGTCCACGATCCGCACCAGCCCGCCGCAGTCGTCGTAGAGCTTTTGAAAAGCGGCGAAGTCCGGGTCGCGCAGATAGGCGCCGTTCTGCGCGCCCTTTTTCTTTTCGGAGAAGAAGGGACCCTCCATCTGGATGCCGCGCAGGACGGCCTTGCCCTCCGGCTTTTCTTCCGCAAGGCGGCGCGCGGCGGCAAAGGCTTTGGACAGCACCTCATAGGGCAGGGTCATGGACGCGGGGGCAAAGGAGGTCACGCCGTGCCTTGCCAGATAGCCCGCCATTTGAACCAGCCCGTCGTAATCGCCGTCGGAAAAGTCCGCGCCGGAATTGCCGTGATTGTGGATGTCGATAAGGCCGGGGATGACGTACGCGCCGTGCAGATCGACGGCGTCGGCCTGCGGCTGTGCCAGCACACCGGCAAATTTCCCGTCCTCTACGGAGAACGCGCCGGGAACAAAGCGGAACTCCTCGGTATAGAGCATTGCATTCTTGAAATTCATAGGGTTCCTCCGATTCTGATGATTTGTACCTATAGTGTTGCAGCGCAATGAAAAATTTATTTCATTGCGCTGCTCAGACTGTCAAAAAACCTTCCGGCCGATAGTTTCGGAGGGAAGGATAGTGTGAAAGGAAACCGTCAGGGTTTCCTTTCGCGTCCAATCACCCGCCGCAGCGGACAAAATTGCAAAATAATACTACATTTTTATATTTTGCAATTTTGCAGGCAGCTTGCCAGAAAACTTATTTGATTGCGCTGCTTTTTGTGTTATTTCCGAACCTCGGGCAGGCTGGCGGCGGCGACGGACTGACCCACGCGGC
>CAJMQR010000107.1 GCA_905215665.1 uncultured bacterium
AGGGTCTTGAGCTCAATGCCCTCTTCCTTGGCGTGATGCAGCTCCTCCAGGCGGGCGGGCATTTCGGCCTCGCCGCGGCGGTAGACGATGTACACATGCTCCGCGCCCAGACGCTTCGCGCAGCGCGCGGCATCCATCGCCACATTGCCGCCGCCGACAACGGCGACAGACTTCGATACGATAACCGGCGTGTCGCTTTCCTCTGTGTAAGCCTTCATCAGGTTGATGCGGGTCAGATATTCGTTTGCGGACATGACGCCCTTGAGCGCCTCGCCCTCAATGTGCATGAACATCGGAAGGCCGGCACCGGAACCGACAAAGACTGCCTTGAAGCCCATCTCAAACAGCTCGTCCACGGACAGAACCTTGCCGATGACCATATTGGTCATGACCTTGACGCCCATGGCTTCCAGCTTTTTCACCTCATTGGCAACAATGGCCTTTGGCAGACGGAATTCCGGAATACCGTAGACCAGCACGCCGCCCGCGGTATGCAGGGCCTCGAAAATAGAGACTTCATAACCCTTTTTCGCCAGCTCGCTGGCGCAGGTCAGACCGGCGGGGCCGGAACCGACAACGGCGACCTTGATGCCGTTGGATTCGGGCTTTTCCGGCATTTTGTTGACATTCTCGCGGTACCAGTCGGCAACGAAACGCTCCAGACGGCCGATGGCGACCGGCTCGC
Source organism: uncultured bacterium (assembly GCA_905215665.1). GTDB lineage: Bacteria > Bacillota > Clostridia > Oscillospirales > Oscillospiraceae > JAZOXB01. The sequence continues at coordinate 686 of CAJMQR010000107.1, forward strand.
CCTTGACGCCGCGGATGCACTTGCACTCACACTGCGACTCCTGCGGGCAGACACGGCCGGACAGCGCAGGCAGGGAGTTGGTGGAAGTGATGATCTCATAGGCCGCCGCAAAATCGCCCTCCGCGACCTTTGCGATAAAGTCGGGAATATGGATGTTCACGGGGCATCCGTCCACACACATGGGCTTTTTGCAATGCAGGCAGCGCTTTGCTTCCTCAATGGCCATCTCAGCGGTATAGCCAAGCGCAACTTCCTTAAAATTCTTGTTTCTTACATTCGGCTCCTGCTCGGGCATGGGAGTCTTTGTCATCGTCATATTCGGCATGATACTCTCCCCCTTACTGGATCAGTGCTTTGCCGATCTTTTCGATGCGGCAGATGTGGTTCTTCTCGTCCTCGGTTTCCTGATCACGATAGACGCCGTTGCGGTTCATGAGCTCGGCAAAGTCAACCTTGTGTCCGTCAAAATCCGGGCCGTCCACGCAGGCGAATTTGACCTCTCCGCCAACCGTGACGCGGCAGCCGCCGCACATACCGGTGCCGTCCACCATAATGGGGTTCAGGGAAACGATGGTCTTGACACCGAAGGGCTCGGTCGTCTTTGAAACGAATTTCATCATGGGGATAGGCCCGATGGCAAGCACCTCGTCGTACTGCGTGCCGGCTTCAAGAAGCTGCTGCAGCTTGACGGTCACAAAGCCGTGCTCGCCGTAAGAGCCGTCGTCCGTCATCAGATACATGTGATCACTGCAGGCGCGGAATTCGTCTTCAAGAATGACAATGTCCTTGTTGCGGAAGCCGACGATCACATCGACCTCACAGCCGGCTTCCTTGAAAGCCTGCGCGGAGGGAAGCGCGATGGCACAGCCGACACCGCCGCCAACGACGCAGACACGCTTGAGGCCCTCGGTCTGCGTGGGCTTTCCGAGCGGTCCGACGAAGTCATGAATGAAATCGCCTTCCTGCAGAGCGCCGAGCATTTTTGTGGACAGGCCAACCTTCTGGAAAATGATGGTGACGGTGCCCTTTTCCCGGTCATAACCGGCAATGGTCAGAGGCACGCGCTCAGAGGATTCATCCACGCGGAAGATGATGAACTGTCCTGCCTTTGCTTTCTTTGCAACAAAGGGAGCTTCGACTTCCATCAAGGTTACCGCGGAGTTCAGCTCCTTTTTGCGAACGATCTTAAACATGAAGATCCATCCTTTCAATAATCAATACCTTATTATTATAGCAACTTGGTTCCGCTTTTTCAACAGCAATCGATAAAAACGGTCTAAAAATCAGGTGGGATCGGAATGTCCTTTCTGGACAGGTTTTCCCATGAAAACTCCTGCGCCAGTTCGGCGGCGGAAATCGGCTCCTGAAGCGGAACGAGGCCGGAAAGGAAGGCCAAACGGCCGATCAGCGCCTCCGGGCGGAAGCGTTCTCTCAGGCGGGAGAGATCCAGGTCGCGTTCGCGCTTGCTCAGGCGCCGTCCGTCAGGCGCGATCAGAAGCGGAACATGATAATACTCCGGCGGTTCAAATCCCAACATCCGGCACAGCCAGATCTGGCGCGGCGTGGAGGGCAACAGATCCCTGCCCCTGACGACCTGCGTGATTCCGCCAAGCGCGTCGTCGCAGACGACGGCGAGCTGGTAGGCGTACACGCCGTCGGAACGTCTCAGAATAAAATCGCCGCATTCACGCTGCAAATTCTGAGAAACCTTGCCATAGACGCCGTCACGGCAGGCAACGCACTCCTCCGGGACGCGGATACGCCATGCCGGAGGACGGTTCTGCGCTCTGATCTGCGCATCGGTCAGGCCGCGGCAGGTTCCCGCATACAGAAGGCTTCCGTCCGAAGCATGCGGAGCGGATGCGGCGTGCAGCTCGCTTCTAGTGCAGAAACAGGGATACAACAATCCCATTGCCCGCAGCCGCACAAAAAACTCCGCGTAAACGGGAGTTCTTGTACTTTGCAGGGGCATTTCCCTGTCCCACTGCAGGCCGAGCCAGCGCAGATCGTCACGAATCGCATCGGCATATTCGGCATGGCTGCGTTCGGGATCGAGATCCTCAATGCGCAGGACAAATTCCCCGCCGGCCGCGCGCGCGGAAACCCACGCAAGCAGCGCGGCAAAAACATTTCCAAGGTGCATCCGCCCGGAGGGGCTCGGCGCAAAGCGGCCAACAACCATACGGCTCACAACCTATTCAGCGATTTCTTCCGGCAGCTCAACCACAGAGGGGCTGCGCCCCAATGCAGGCAGAAGTCTGTGCTGCAGCGCCTCCGTGGAAAAAGCTACCGTGGAAGTGTTGATGCAGGGATGGCAGGCAAACATCGTCTCAGACAGCACCGGGCGGTCAATGACAAGGTTTACGCGCTTTTCGACGTCATTCCGCAGCGCCAGAAGCGACGCAGAACCGGGCGTAACGCCGAGCAGTTTCTGCATGTCATCACCGCCGGCAAAGGACAGACGCGAACAGCCAAGCTGCGCGGATAGGTATTTTGTTTTGAACACCTTGTCCCCCTGCATCAGAAGGAGAAAATACTGCGTCTTTTGACGGTTGCAGAGAAACAGATTCTTGCAAATTGGCGCGCCGAGCACCCGTTCAACCGCGTGGCACATGGGGATTGTCATTGCGGGGTCGTGATCCGCGCGAAAAAAGTCAATTTTCAGCGCATCCAGCAGTATATAACACGCGTCTTCCGCGTCTGAACGCCGCCCGTCGGGTCTTCCCGCATATCGCATCGGGTCAACATGAAATTCCTGCATACTCACTGCGCGATGTACAGATCGTCCATCGTAATCTCCTTTTCGTAAGGGTTGAAATAACTGTTGACAACATCCAGCATCTCCTCCGGCTGAATCAGAACGTATTCGCCGTCGCCGCTCAGGCCGTGTGGGATCGTCATCATCTGCATGTCGCCCGTTCCGCACAGCAGCACGGACTCCGCCAGCCACAGCAGATTTGCGGTACTCAGATCGGTCAGCGTATTTTCGGAAAGCAGTTTTGCGACCTTCGGAATCTTCCAGACGTTTTTAAGGCGGATCCATTGCTTCATCGCCGCAGACAGGAAGGCGCGCTGCACATTCACGCGCTCCAGATCCGCCATCGCATAGCCGGAGCGGAAGCGCACAACGCCCATCGCCTGTTCGCCGTTGAGC
>CAJMQR010000108.1 GCA_905215665.1 uncultured bacterium
ATATTGTTATATCATATATCCAATCATTTGTCTATATTTTATCGGTGATTAGTATTAGGACTGTCCAGAGACAGTGTAATAAGCACGGCTTCACTTACAGAGGAACAAACAAAGATTCTTTTCACACTTGTCCAATATTTCAATAAAAAAAACAAAAAGAACGGCTAAGAGGTTATCTCAAAGCCGTTCTTTTTCTGAATGGGTATTAAAGCCAAACCACGATAGCAAAGCCACCTTTGAAGAAATAAGGTTTGTTTAATACCCCTTTGGTGGAGGCGGGGGGAGTTGAACCCCCGTCCGAAAATAGCTTGACAGGAACTTCTCCGGGTGCAGTCTGTTATTTGCGTTCCCTTGTCCGGACGGGAACAGACACTCTCCCGGACTTGGTAGCTTCATGATGCATGGCGCGGGCAAAGCTTACCGCACACACGTTCTCCACTCAAATCACACCCGAGCCCGACTCGTGGACCTTTCGGGGCGGATGGGCGCCTAATTAGGCAGCCAGTGCGTACTGATGATTGTCAGTTAATTTTTAAAAGTTACCCGTTTTATCGTGGTCAGGTGCCACGACCCGCTATTCCGGCCTCACTACCCCCGTCGAAACCGGTACGCCCCCATAGAGGGCGGGCAGAGATCCTGCCCGCAGGGATAGTATATCACGTTTTCAGGCCAAAGGCAAGCTCAGCCTCTGCCGTAGGGATCCTTGAGCTTTTTCGGCTCCGGATAGGTTTCGCCTTTGGTATCGACCCGGACGGACTTCATTTTCTGCTCGGTTTCCGGACGGTCGTTACGATCCGTTTTGACCTTGCAGATCTCATCCACCACATCCATGCCGGTCAGAACCTTGCCGAAGGCCGCGTACTGCTTATCCAGATGCGGCGCGTCCTGATGCATGATGAAGAACTGCGAGCCTGCGGAGTTGGGTGACATGGCGCGCGCCATGGACAGCACGCCGCGTTTGTGCTTGAGCTTGTTGTCCACACCATTGAAAAGAAATTCGCCCTTGATGCAATAGCCCGGGCCTCCCATGCCGGTTCCCTCCGGGCAGCCGCCCTGAATCATAAAGCCGGGGATAACGCGGTGGAAGATCAGACCGTCATAGAAGCCCTGATTGGCAAGAGAGATGAAATTATAGACGGACTGCGGCGCGATATCAGGATAAAGCTCTGCGGTGATAACGCCGCCATTTTCCATTTCGATGGTCACAACAGGGTTTTCCATATCAGTGATTCCTTTCTTTCATCGCGCGGTCGATCTGACGCCGCGCGTCTTTATTTGCGGCATCCTGCCGCTTGTCGTACAGCTTTTTGCCCTTGCAGAGCGCAATCTCCAGCTTTACACGCGAATTTTTCAAATAGACGGAGAGGGGAATGATCGCATAGCCCTCCAGCTTGACCTTGGAAAACAGATGCATAATCTCGCGCTTGTGCAGCAGAAGCCTGCGCGGACGCATGGGGTCTTTGTTGTAGATATTGCCCTTATCGTAAGGGCTGATGTGCATCTGGCGGACCCACAGCTCGCCGTCCTTGACCGCACACCAGGCATCCTTGAGATTCAGCGTGCCGAGCCGGATGGATTTCACCTCCGTACCGGACAGCTCGATGCCGGCCTCAAAGCGTTCCTCGACAAAGTATTCATGAAACACTTTGGCGTTTTTTGCAAGAATTTTGACACCTTTCATCTCCAACCGGCTCACCTCCAGTCTATTCTTTATTATATCAGTTTTGTCAAGTGTTTTCTGTTTCAAACAGGAGTTTTTCCAATTCCTGCGGCGTGTTGAGATAGACTTTGCAGCGGCTGCGCATGTAGGCCGCGATCTGTGGGTCGTGATGCGACCACCCGGCGCAGGCAAAGGGCACGTTCCGGCTCCTTGCCATATCGAATCCGGGCTTCATATCGTCCACAACCAGAAGCTGCCGTGGCTCAAGCCGGTAGCCGGACATAATCTCGTCCAGAGCATAGGGGGAGGGCTTCTTCCGGTCCTCTCCGATCTCCCAGCCGAAGATCCGGTCCGGAACAAAGCCGAAGTGCTTCCGGTAGTCCCGTGTGATGTTCTCCACGCCGGAATGGGAGGAAACGCAGATCAGGCCGCCCTCCGCGCGAAAGCGCTCCAGAACCGGCCGTATGCCCTCATAGGGCGGCGGGACATGCGTGCGGACGTAGTCCGTCCAGTACGCAAGCTGTATTTCCTGTTCTTTCTGTGTAAAGCCGTAAACCTTGCTGCACATTCCGAAAAAGCCGAGATGAAAACACTGTGCGGAGAACTCCTCCAGCGTGATCGGCGTCTCCGGCCTCAGACGCTTCAAGGCCTCCCGAAACGCCGGAAAATTCACGGTTTCCTCGCTTCTCACAACGGTGTCGTCATGGTCGAGCACCAGGCAGCGGCAGTCAGACATGTAGGCTCCTCCGATCTTTTGCATGTTCATTTGCTGGTATCATATCATATATTTTTCTGAAAGGCAATGTTTTTCCAGAAGTATCCCTCTTGATTTTTGAACAAATGTTTTATATAATAAAGGCATCACAGAGAAAGGGGAAGCGGCTATGTGCAGCGTGCAGATTGAAATGATTTCTGTCTGCGGTGTGGACGGCAGCCTGACGCCGCTGCGTTTCCGCCTGGAAGATGAGGAGCATCAGCTCCAAACCATCGCGATCCGTCAGGTTATCTGCTCCAATCGGATTCAGTATGCCGGAGTGGACGCGATCCAGTATCTCTGCAAAGCGGAGCTAGAGGGAAAAGAAAAGCTGTTTGAACTGCGCTATACGATCCGCACGCACTGCTGGAGCCTGTTTCGGGTGGTATACTGATGGAAAAGATCATTTTTCATATCGATGTCAACTCTGCCTTTCTCTCATGGACGGCAGCATACCGCGTTCGGGTGCTGGGGGAGACGTCCGATCTGCGCGATATCCCCTCGGCCGTCGCGGGCGACCGCGAGAAGCGCCACGGCATCATTCTTGCAAAGAGCCTTCCTGCGAAAAAATACGGCGTCAAAACAGGGGAACCAATCTTTCAGGCGCAGCAGAAGTGTCCGGAGCTGCTGCTTGTTCCGCCGGATTACGCGCTGTATGTGCAGGCGTCACGCCACCTGATCGCCCTGCTGAAGCAGATTGCGCCCGTGGTGGAGCAGTATTCCATCGACGAAGCATGGGCGGACATGAGCGGTACGGAGGGGCTGTACGGCTCGCCCGTCGCCGCTGCGGAGATGCTGCGGCAGAAAATTTCCGACGAACTCGGTTTTACGGTGAATATCGGCGTTTCCAGCAATAAGCTTCTTGCAAAAATGGCAGGGGATTTTGAAAAGCCGGACAAGGTGCATACGCTTTTCCCATGGGAGCTGGAAAAGAAGCTCTGGCCGCTTCCCGTGCGGGAGCTGTTCATGCTCGGCCCGGCGACGGAAAAAAAGCTGAAGCTGATTGGCATTTATACCATTGGTCAGCTTGCCAAAGCCGACCCGCAGATTCTGTATCAGCGGCTGGGCAAGCCCGGCGTCAGCCTGTGGAACTCCGCCAACGGGCGTTACAGCGACACCCTTCAGGCCAACCCAGAGCCGAATAAGGGATACGGGAATTCCGTGACGCTTCCGTCCGATGTGACCGAGGCCTCTCAGGCGTACCGTATTTTGCTGTCTTTGTGCGAAACGGTCGGGATGCGCATGCGTCAGGACGGAAAGGCCGCGCGCTGTATCAGCGTCAGCCTGCGGGACAAGGAATTCCATACCTTTTCCCATCAGAGAACGCTCCCTGTGGCGACGGACGGAACGGAGGAGCTTTTCCGCATTGCCTGCCTCATCTTCGACGAAGC
>CAJMQR010000109.1 GCA_905215665.1 uncultured bacterium
AGATTAGTATCAGTCTAGCGAATCCAAACGCCGCTGTCAACTTGACAGACGGCGTTTTTTGTGATACCAATAAAATATACGAAATGAAAGGCGGGTTTCTTATGAAACGCATCGCGATTGTCACTGGCGCAAGCTCCGGCATGGGCCGTGAGTTTGTTCTGCAGCTTTCAAACTGGGAGACCTTCGACGAGATCTGGGCCATTGCAAGGCGCGCGGAGCGCCTGGAAGAGCTTGCACAGAACGTCCCCATTCCCGTCCGGCCCATCGCGCTCGATCTGACCGATCCGGACGCTCTGGCGCATTACAGGGATCTTCTCGAGGCGGCGGCCCCGGATGTGGGGCTTCTTGCCAATATTGCCGGTTTTGGAAAATTCGGCCGCTATGATCAGATCCCCCTGGAGGATTCCCTGCGGATGATCGACCTGAACTGCAAGGCGCTCGTCGCCATGACGGAGCTGACCCTGCCCTATATGCGCCGGGGCGCGCGCCTTCTGAATCTGGATTCCCTCTCCGCCTTCCAGCCGGTGCCCTATCTGAACGTCTACGCCTCCACAAAAGCCTTTGTGCTGAGCTACACCCGTTCCCTCGGGCGGGAGCTTCGTCCCCGCGGCATCCGCGTCATGGCGGTGAGCCCCGGCTGGGTCAAGACGGAGTTTTTCGACCACGCCCTGCAGACCAGCAGCACCGCCGTCACCTACTATAACCGTCTCTACGAGGCAAAGGACGTCATGACGACGGCGCTGAAGGATCTCTACCGGACGAAAAAGGATGTTTCCATTCACGGCTTCCCCGTGCGCTGGCAGGTGCGCCTTGTAAAGCTCCTGCCGCACAGTCTGGTCATGAACATCTGGATGAAGCAGCAGAAGCACGACAAGCTGCCGGAGGAATAACTGGAAACGATACGAACTGCGCGGGCGGCAGATGCCGCCCGCGCATCTTTTTCACATTCACATTCACAGTCTTGCCAGCACCGCAACGAGATAGTCCCACGTCCGGGCGACGGAAGCCAGCTCCAGACGCTCGCGGGAGGTGTGGATATCGTGCATCTGCGGGCCGAAGGAGACAGCGTCCAGCCCCGGCAGGCGGTCGGAGAAAATACCGCATTCCAGCCCCGCGTGAATAACGTCCACCACGGGCTTTTTCCCGTACAGTTCCTCGAAAACGCCGACCATCGTTTCGCGCAGGCGCGAGTCCCTGCGGTACTCCCATGCGGGATACTCCCCGCTCTGGCTGTACGCCGCGCCGTATTTCTCCGCCAGCCCGGCCAACCGGGCGGTCAGCGCGGCCTTTTCCGCCCCGACGGAGCTGCGGACGGAGAAGGTCATCGCAACGCTTTCCTCCGTCGTCTTCAGGATGCCGAGGTTCAGGGAGGTCTGCACCAGCCCCTCGATGTCACGGCTCATCGCCTGCACGCCGTTGGGAAGCTCCAGCAGAAGTCCCAGCACGGCTGCGGTGCACTCCGCCGTCAGAACCTTCCCGGCCTCCGCTTTTTCGCAGAAAAACTTCGCGTGCGGTTCTGTTGCGGGCAGCTCTCCCATGCACTGCGCTTTCGCCGCAGCAAAGCGCTCTTCAAAGTCCGGCGCGCCGCTTACCAGCAGCGCCTCGCAGCTTCTGGGGATGGCATTGTCCTTCGCACCGCCGTTGACGCCGGCAAGCCGGAACTCCGGCAGCAGGGAAAGAAGCCTTCCCATCAGCTTGTTGGCGTTGACGCGGCCCTTGTGGATTTCCACGCCACTGTGGCCGCCCGTCAGCCCGTCCACCCGAACGCGCCATGCCTGTCCGGAAGCCGCCTCCCACTGCGCGGGCAGGGTCAGCGCCGCCGTTGCGCCGCCGGCGCAGCCGGCCGTCAGGATTCCCTCGTCCTCGGAGTCGATGTTCAGCATGACCCGTCCTTTGAGAACGGACATATCCATCGCGTTCGCGCCCAGCATCCCGATCTCCTCGTCCACGGTGAACACGGCCTCCAGCGGCGGATGCGCCAGCTCCGTCGAGTCCAGCACGGCCAGCACATAAGCCACCGCGATGCCGTCGTCTCCGCCCAGCGTCGTTCCCTCGGCGAAAAGGCAGGTTCCGTCCTGCCGCAGACGCAGGCCGTCCTTGGAAAAATCGATGTCACAGTCCGGTTCCTTTTCGCACACCATGTCCAGATGTCCCTGCAGAATGACCGTCGGGTGATTTTCATAGCCGGTCGTGCCGTCCTTGTAAATCACGACGTTGTTGTAAGCGTCCTGCACATAGCGCAGGCCGCGTGCCTGCGCAAAGCGGACACAGTAGTCCGAGATGCGTTTTGTGTCCCGCGAGCCGTGCGGAATGGCGCACAGCTCCTCAAAATAGTGCAGCGCCGCCTCGGGGCGCAAATGTTCCAAAACAGACATAGAAACACTCCTTTCCATATTCCTTGGGTATTATAACACGCTTTCCGGCACTTGTCCACGCAAAAGCACCCTTGAAATCCCGCCGCCGCAGGCTCCGTATCCTCAAGTCACTCTTCCTGCACGCCCGTGTGGAAATGGTTATGGTTCATCGTTTCATGATGCTCATGCATATGGCCCTCAGAGCCGTTCTCATGGATGTGCAGATGGCTGTGGACATGGCTGTGCAGGTGGGTATGAACGGCGCTGCCGTGCCTGTGCTCATGGGTATGCATATGCTCATGACTGTGGGTATGCTGCAGATCAATGGAGTCTTTCGCAAGAAGCACCGTACTCACAGCCATGATCGACAGCGCAATATAAAACTGTATCCGCGGACGTTCTCCCAGCAGAAGCAGGCTAAAGGCCACGCCGAGAAAGGGCGCGACGGAGTAAAAAGCGCTGGTCTTTGCCGCGCCCAGCTCCTTCTGCGCCATAATATAAAAATTGATGCTGAGTCCATAGGCGATAAAGCCGAGGGCGGAGGCCGCAGCGATCCATTTCAGCTCCGGGAGAGGCTCCTTCAGAAGAAATGCAAGGAGCAGGCTGCCCATGCCGGAAAAGCAGCCCTTGATTGTGACAATCTCCTCCGAGCTTTTGTTGCTGATCTTCTTTGTGCAGTTATTCTCGAACCCCCAGCACACACAGGCGCCCAGAGCAAGCAGCGACCCTTTGTTGAACACAAACGCGTCTTTCCCCTCAAAGCTGAGGAGGATGCTCGCGGCTGTCAGCAGGGCAATCGCGAGCCACAGTCTTTTGGAGACGACCTCCCGAAAAAGGAGCAGCGCGATGACCGAGGTCGCCACAATCTCAAAATTGCTCAGCAGAGACACATTCGCGGAATTCGTCCCTGCAATCCCGAACATCAGAAGGACAGGCGCGGCAATGTCCAGCACGACCATTGCGATCGTATAGGAAAGCTCCTTTTTTGTCAGACGCTCCTTCTTCTGTGTCCTGCCGAAGCTTTTCCCGACGATGCCGCACAGCATCATTCCGAGGCCCGCGCCGAGATACAGGAAAGCGGCCAGCATGGTCGGAGCCAGATGCCGCAGCAGCAGCTTTGAAAGAGGAATGCTCAACGCATAGAATGCGGCGGCCAGAATTGCAAACGCGGTTGCCGTATGCTTTGCCTTCACCAAGCTCCCCTCCCAAGTCCGGACTGTTTTTATTATACCGCATTCTCCCGAAAGAGTCCACCCGTATTTGGGGCAAGAACGTCTCCCGTGCCGGCGGCACGGGAGACGTTCCAGCTTGTCAAAAAAGTCCCTTTGGACTTTTTGACAAGCTGGAGGCAAAATTGCAAAATA
>CAJMQR010000110.1 GCA_905215665.1 uncultured bacterium
GCTTTTGTGAGGAAGCGGAAAGCCGCCGTCAAAAGGGCGTCACCGGCGAGCACTGCCGTCGCCTCACCGTATACCTTGTGATTCGTGGGACGGCCGCGGCGAAGATCGTCGTCGTCCATACAGGGAAGGTCGTCATGGATCAGGCTGTATGTGTGAACCATCTCCGTCGCTGCAGCAAAGGGCAGCGCGTCCTCCTCATTGCCGCCGCAGATGGCGCAGAAGGAAAGCGTCAGCACCGGGCGGATTCTTTTCCCTCCAGCCAGCAAACTGTATCGCATTGCCTCAAAAAGCTCCTGCTGCGGCTCGTCCGGCTCCAGAAAGCACTGCTGCAAATAGCCCTCAATCTGATCTGTATAACGGCGCAGTCGTATATCAAACTGACTCATCCTGAAGCTCCGTTTCTACCGGGGCGCCGTCCGCGCCCTTGGTCATCTGGGTAACTTTTAATTCAGCGTTGTCCAGCAGCTTGTTGCAGGAGCCGACCAGCGCCGTCCCCTCCTCAAAGAGAGAAAGTGCCTCCTCCAGCGCAACGTCGCCGTTTTCCATTTGCTTGACGATTTCCTCCAGTCGTGAAAGCGACTGTTCAAATGTTTTGGATTCCTGTTTCATTGGCTGTTTCCTCCAGTTGTGTGATCCGCGTCAGCGCCCTGCCGTCCGCGAAGTCAATCCGCAGCTTCTCCCCGACCGCAAGCCCGCGAACGCTGCGGACGACGTGTCCGTCCTCACCGACCGCAAAGCTGTAACCGCGTCCCAGCACCTTCAGCGGGCTCATCGCGTCCAGCTTGGCCGTCAGACGGACAAACCGTTCGCGTTCCCTGCTCAAAAACTTCTGTGACGCTGCGCACAGCCGCCGGTGGATGTAATCCAGCAGGAGGCGGCGGTCATTGATATAGTTGATCGGGCTGCGAAGGCTTCTGGCAGAGGCCAGCGCCGCTACGCGCTGGCGCTCCGTTTTCAGGCGTTTGGTGATCAGCGTAAGCAGCATCGCCTGCCTGGCGGCCAAAAGCTGCCGCAGCTCCGTCTGGTCCGGTACGGCAAGCTCTGCCGCGTTGGACGGTGTGGCCGCACGCAGGTCGGCAACAAAATCGGAGATCGTGACGTCCGGCTCGTGGCCGACGGCGGAGATGACCGGAATCTCGGATTCCGCGATCGCATATGCCACACGTTCATCGTTGAAGGCCCAGAGGTCCTCAATGGAACCGCCACCCCGTCCGGTAATGATCAGATCCGCCACATGATAGCGGTTGGCATAGCGCAGGGCGCTGACAATCTCCGCCGGGGCCTCCGCTCCCTGCACCCTCACAGCCAGCAGCACAACCTGTGTCAGAGGATACCGCTTGCGCAGAATACGCAGCATATCATGCAGGGCCGCGCCGGCAGATGAGGTGATGATCGCAATACGGTGCGGAAAACGCGGCAGGGGCTTCTTGCGTTCCGCAGCAAACAGGCCCTCGGCCTGCAGCTTCTGTTTGAGCTGCTCAAAGGCCACATGCAGATCGCCCACTCCGTCCGGCGTCAGCTCCATGCAGTAGAGCTGGTATGCGCCGTCACGCGGAAACACCGAGATTCGTCCGCAAGCAATGACCTTCATGCCGTTTTCCGGCCGAAAGCGCAGACGCGTGGCGTTTCCCCGGAACATGACGCAGCGCAACGCGCTCTGCGCATCCTTCAAAGTGAAATAATGATGTCCCGAGGGATAGACCTTATAATTGCTGATCTCACCGCGGATAAAAACGCCTGCGAGGAACTCATCCTCTTCAAAACGCAGGCGAAGGTATTCGTTGATCTGCGAGACCTCATAGATCTGCTGCATGATGCGCCCTCCATGTCAGAACCGCCGTCCCCATGGCGTTGTCCGTGGAAAACGCCGGTTCACAGAAAATTGCCGGAAAATCGGCGCAGCTTTCGCGCAGCATGGAATTGGAGGCCACGCCGCCGGCAAACACCACGGAGCAGTCCGGATAGCGCTTCAGCGCGTTTGCCGTTGCCTCCGTGATCGCTCCGCACAGGCAGCGAAGGGCATACGCGGCTGTGTCCGCCTTCGACGCGCCGGAGGAAAAATACTCCTGCACCTTGTTCTGCACCCCGGAGAGGGAAAACTGCATTCCATCAACCCTGACGCGGAATTTTTCCTTCCGCGTTCCCTCGCGGCTCAGCGCGTCCAGCGCCTTCCCGGAGGGAAAGGGCAGCTCCAGAAGCTTCCCGGTGCGGTCGATGAGCTGCCCCGCAGAGATGTCCGTCGTACCGCCGATCTTCTCCGCGCGGACACCGACGCCCTCCGGCGTAACATACAGAAGCTCCGTCGTACCGCCGGAAAGATGCCACGCAAGATGTGGCCTGTCCATCAGATCCATGTGTCCCGATGCCCACAGGGAAGCAGCGATGTGTCCCTGCTGATGAGAAAAGGCATACACCGGAATCCGCAGGGCGCTTCCGAGCACCTCTGCCTGCGACTGTCCCGCCAGAAAGCAGGGCATATAAGAGCCCTCCACCGCTCTGGGGCGCGTACTTGCGCCCACTGCGTCCAGCCGGACGGAACCGATATCAGAAAACAGCCTGTCGGTCAATTCCGGCAGGCGTTTTACATGTGCAAACAGGGCGTCGCTCTGACGCAGCCCCAGACTTCCCTGCGCGACGTCAAGCAGTCTGGATACATTTTTCCCCTGTTCTCCGTCAAAAACGGCGACGGAAGTCGTATAATTGCTGGTGTCGAAAGCGAGTACCGTCATTGTCCTTCTTCCTTCCTCTGCTGCCCGCGGGCCACAGAGCCGAGAATCCCGTTGACGAAGGAAGCGACCTCCCCTTCCTCATACTTTTTTGTCAGCTCGACGCACTCGTTGATGGCAACCCCCGTCGGGACATCATGCATATAGAGCATCTCAAAGATTGCCAGCCGCATCGCGGCCTTGGTAAAGCGCGAAATACGGTTGAGGTTCCAGCCGATGGCGTACCGCGCAATCAGTGCATCCAGTTCCTCTGCATGGTCGGCCACGCCCTGTACGCAGGTACGGATATATTCCATCTGTTTCTTCCCGGGGCGTTCGGCGTAGACGTCATTCTCCTGCGCAAGGCCATCGTAATAGCCGCGCTCCATGCGGGTCTGCAATGCCTCCTCCGGCGTCTGGGAGGTATAGTCCAGCTCATAGATCAAATGTACCGCGACTTCCCTTGCGTTTGAGCGTGTCATAGCATTCTCCTTGATATGTAAAATTGGGGGTGCCGTGAAATCAGCACCCCGAAAAATGTCTTATTTTGACGTTTTGGGAATTGCAATGCCGCAGACGTTGACGTTGACCGCCGCGGGGCAAACCCCTGTCATGGAAGAAACCTCGTTCATGATGCTCTCCTGGACGTTCTTCGCAACGCTCATCACGGCCTCGCCCATCTTTACGACAAGATTGCAGGAGATCTCGACTTTCTCCTCTTCAATCGTAACGCGGATGCCGCTGCGCAGATTCTTCTTTCCGAGCAGGCTGGAAATATCAAAGGTTGCGGTGGCGCTCAGGCCGTAAACGCCCTCCACCTCGCGCACAGCCAACGCAGCGATGGAAGCTATGACATCCTCGGAAATCAGGATGCTGCCGCCGTCCTGCGGCTGAACGATATAGTTTTTTGTGTCTGCCATATCGATATCATTCCTTTCTGGAGTACGAATCCTTATCGGTTTTCTGTTCTATTCTATCACATTTTCCGAAAAATACAATATC
>CAJMQR010000111.1 GCA_905215665.1 uncultured bacterium
AGCAAAAATCAAGCAGTCATGCCGATAAATGTTGCAGCAATGATTGACGAAAAAGCTCCTGTATTTAAAATGGCCGAGATTCCGGAAAAATCAGATTACAGAAAACTACATTCCGATTATCGCAGGCGGTGGAGAAAGATTGATCCTGAGGTCGTGTTTTCGATTGTTGTATATGCAAACATGCGAGGAATTTTTTCGAGCAGAGCTATAGAAGAAGCGTGTAAAACCGACGTCAGGTTTATGTGGCTGCGATACGAACCGGCACCTGATTATACCGCGACAGCAAGATCTCTTGAAAAGACATGAACGGATGTGCGGAAGGGCTTTTTTACAAACTTGTTTAAAAGCTTTCGGAAATCGGCGAGATTGAATTCGAATCAATGCTCGCTGACGGAACAAAAACTGAAGCAAATACAAACAAGTACCGATAAAGGCATTCTTCTCCGAATGAACCGTTCGATCCAAGTTGAAGATGCTTTCGGCGTTTTAAAACAGGATTACGGGTTAGGAAGATTCCTCACCCGAGGGAAGCCCAGCAACGAAACCCGCCGAACCCATTATCGTCGAGATCGTGCCTTGGATGATATTAAACAGGGCAAGCATAAATAGCTCCGCTGCGCCCGACGCTCATGACGGTGCTGCTCTGCTACCCCCGTATCCCGGGTGATCACATCGCTGATGTTTGCATTATACCGTGCATTTTATGAAAAAGCGCCGCATGTTCCTTCGTCCGGGAGTTGTGAAAGGCCTTTGCCGAAAAATGATCCGCAAAATTTCTGTTAACCCCCCTTTACCCTCTTGACAGGGAAGACGGCTTGATCTATACTAAGCGTGAAGAATAATTCTTGTTCTTGCAGGGGAGCAACTATGTCTAAATATACAGAAGTTATACTTGCCGCCGTAACAAAGCTTCGACGGCATCCGACGGCGGAGCAGGTGTTTCTGGAGATGAAAAAGGAACATCCCAGCATCGCTTTGGGCACCGTGTATAAGCATCTGAATGCTTTGGCGGACGAGGGTCTGTTGCTTCGCATCACGGAGCCGGGGTCGCCGGACAGATATGACCGCACCGAGCGGCACGATCATCTGATTTGCAGTCGGTGCGGGAAGATAACGGACGTCTGTTTGAGAGATCTCACAGAACCCATCGAAACCGGGCTCGGGCAGAGGATCCTCTCATATGATCTTAAAATCCGGTATATCTGTCCCGATTGCAGGGAACAGGAAGAAAACAACACTGAAGGAGGAGCCCAATGAACGCTAACGTATCTAAGCTGCTCAACGAGCAGATCAACAAGGAGTTCTACTCCGCCTATCTGTATCTGGACTTTGCCAATTACTACGCCTCCGTGGGCTTAGACGGCTTTGAGAACTGGTACCGGGTGCAGGCGCAGGAGGAACGGGATCACGCCATGCTGTTTTATCAGTATTTGCAGAATAACGGCGAGGGCGTCACCTTTGAGGCTATCGCAAAGCCGGAGTGGGAACGAGGCGACCACATGACCCCGCTGAAAAAGGCACTGGAGCACGAGAAGCTGGTCACCGCCAGCATCGATGCCATCTACGCCGCCGCATACGAGGCCAGGGACTTCCGCACCATGCAGATGCTGGACTGGTTCATCAAGGAGCAGGGCGAGGAGGAAAAGAACGCCGCCGACCTCATCACCAGGATGGAGCTGTTCGGCGGAGACAGCAAGGGGCTGTATATGCTCAACAGTGAGCTGAAGGCACGGGTCTACACCGCGCCATCGCTGGTGCTGTAAGCCTTGCGCAGCTGCGGGCCTTTGCATCAGACAAAAGGCAGACTGCATACAGGTGGCCTGCTTTTTCTTCTGACAGAGAGTTAGAGACGGCTAACTGTATATAAAACAGAAAGGAACTCAGAGCTTGAACAAGGAAAAGGAGATCGAAACCGTTACCTTCATGGTGCATCGCTATTGCCGGGGCGTACATGGGGCGGGACGCTTTGCCCGGCGTGCAATGCGCTGCTGGAATACGCCCGGCAGCGGCGGGACAGATGCCCGCACGGGGACAACAAGCCCTTCTGCTCAAACTGCCCCATCCATTGCCATAAGCCGGAAATGCGCCAACAGATGCGCGCCGTGATGCGCTATGCGGGGCCGCGGATGCTGTTGAGCCACCCCATACCGGTGCTGCGCCATATAGCGGAAACCCTGCGAAGGAAAAGGAGAAACACCCATGCCGGATAAACAGCTTTTGCGCCTGTTGGGCGAGGACAAACGATATATCTACCGCGCCGTTTTGTGGATGCTTACGGGCTCTTTGTGCAGCATCGGCTTTACGGCCTGCCTGTGCTATGGGCTTCAGCTGCTCCTTATTGATGCAAGGATGTCCTTCTGCCTGCTTCCTTTCGTTTTGGGAGCGGTATGCGCGGCGGTGCGCTTTCTTGCCACTACCCGCGCCGCGGCGGTGCGGGACAGGCTGGGGCGCAGCGTTAAGAAAAGCCTACGGGCACAGCTGTACGCAAAGCTCCTGCGTCTCGGCGTGCGGGAGACGAAAACCGTGAAGCCGGCGGGGCTGACCCAGCTGGCCACGGAGGACATCGAACAGCTGGATCTGTACTATTCTTCCTACCTGCCGCAGTTTTTCTACGCCATGCTCTCGCCGCTGCTGCTGTTCGGCATCTGCATTTTCATCAACTGGCGCGTGGCGGCGGTGCTGCTGGCCTGCGTGCCGCTGATCCCGGTGTCCATCGTGGCGGTATCCCGCTTTGCAAAGCGCATATTCGCCAGATACTGGGGCAAATACACCGCCATGGGCGACGTGTTTTTAGACAGCGTGCAGGGACTGAAGGATCTGAAACTCTTCCGCGCGGACGCAAGGAGGCAGGCGTATATAAACAGGAACGCAGAACGGCGGAGGACTGGAGTTGGAGGACGTACATTTTTCCTATGCGCCGGGGCGGGAGACGCTGCACGGCGTATCCGCCGTTTTTTCCTGAGCGGGGCATGACCGCCATCGTGGGAGAAAGCGGCTGCGGCAAGACCACCGGCGCATCAAGAAAACCGGCGGTTCGGAACTGATTGAGGCCGCATGGGGAGATTCAGCGGCACTGTGAGGGCTTGCCGAGAGGCACAAGGCGGCAAAGAAACAAAAAAGAGATAAGGGCAACTGCTATGAAAGAACACAAGAATTTCTGGGACAGAAATGCCGGTCGGTATGACCGCTTTATGCGAAAGGATCGGGCGGCGTATGAGGAGATGTATGCTCTCCTCCGGCCGGTCGTGAAAGCCAAGACTGTACTGGAGCTTGCCACCGGCACGGGGCTGATCGCAAAAAACATCGTGAACGCGGCGGCGCACATCGAGGCGACGGACGCCTCCCCGGAGATGATTCTTGAAGCAAAGCGGGATAATCAATCTGCGAAGCTGCACTTTTCCGTGCAGGATATGTTCCGCCTGCCGTATGCGGATAAGTCCTTCGACGTAGTGATCGTGTCCAATGCGCTGCACATCGTGCCGCAGCCGGAGAAAGCCCTTGCCGAGATCAGACGGGTGCTGAAAGACGATGGCGTGTTGATTGCGCCGACCTTTACCCACGCAGGGAACTCGTTTACCGGCAAGGTCAGGGCATTTTTCATGAAGCTGGCAGGCTTCCCTCTCCACAGCAGGTGGACGAGCGAGGAAT
>CAJMQR010000112.1 GCA_905215665.1 uncultured bacterium
GTGTTCGTGGGAAGCGTGAAGTCGCTCTTTCTGCCTGCCATCGGCTAACACCTCCTTCGTAAAGTCCGTGTATGCCTTAGACACGGTGCTGCTCGGTTCATAGGCGTATATACTTTTGCCCTTGGATGAAACCTCGGCGGCTTTCACGGCAATAGGAATGGTTGTCCGGTATATCCTGATCCGACAACCGAAGTTCTCTCGCAGCGCTTCTACCGTACTCTTGGCAAGATTGGTTCTGCCGTCTACAAGCGTGAGCAGGATACCGTCGATTGTCAGGTTCCGATTGGTATGCTTCTTCACCTTGGCAATCGTCGATAAAAGCTGCGTCATCCCTTTTGCGGGGAGATACTGTGCCTGCACGGGAATAATCACGCTGTCCGCCGCAGTCAAAGCATTGAGCGTTATCATACCGAGGGACGGCATACAATCTATCAGTACATAGTCGTATTTATCCTTCACTTGGCTGAGATAGTTTTTCATCACGCTCTCTCTGCTCATTGCGGTCACAAGGCTCATTTCCAACGCTGACAGGTCAAGGTTTGACGGAACAAGGTCAACCTTTTCCTCGTGGCTGAGAATGCCGGCAAACGGGTCTTGCTGTTCTTCCCGCATTACCGCTGACAACTTATTGGAAAGAGTCTGCGGTAAGCTGTCCGCATCCTGCCAACCGAGGCAGGTAGTAAGGTCGCCCTGCGGGTCAGCATCCACGAGAAGAACCTTTTTACCCTGCATAGCCAATCCGACACCGAGGTTTACTGCCGTGGTGGTTTTTCCCACGCCGCCTTTCTGATTGCATATCGCTATGGTTTTACAGTTTGGCATTTCGCTTTTCCTCCTTCTTGTTAGATTTGGATCGCTCGATCCACCAAAACACAGGAATCGAGTCCTGTGCTTTGGTGGTCGCATTTAACTCGATCTCATCCCCCAAATGCGTAAAAGGAAATCAACAGGCGTTCGGCTGCTGACCGAACTCATAGGAATCTCACCTCTGCCGGGTACTCCGCCAGCCCCATAGGGAAGTATCATTGTCCCTGAATCGTTTCATCGCCTTATCCGTAGCAAGCGGATATTTCAGAATGGTTCGGAATCGCTACCAACCTTGCTTTCCGTGATAACCCTTGTGGGCAGGAAGTTCGTGGCGCACCTTCATCCGGCTGGGGCTTTCGCCCCCGATCAGGAATGTACCTGTTGAGTGTGTATTCTGTTTTCAAGGATCACGAGGAAACTTGTTTTGTCCCTCAATAGGTAGCCAGCGAGAAGGCTCATTTATAGACCCCCTAAACGAAAAAATTTCAAAAAACTTTTTGAGAACGAAAAAAGCCGCTGATTTCATAGTGAAACCAGCGGCTTGATTTACGGTGTATTCAGCTTAAAATGGGCAAAAAATAACGGTCACACAATCCAAACGGACTGTGTGACCGTATTTATATCAGTTGTTTTGCCTACGCGACAAGCGACAACTTCTTATTGGCGCTGTTCGCGGATGGCAGCCTGTGCGGCGGCGAGGCGGGCGATAGGCACACGGTAGGGGCTGCAGGAAACATAGTTCAGGCCGACCTTATGGCAGAATTCCACGGAGGCCGGATCGCCGCCGTGCTCGCCGCAGATGCCCAGCTTGATATCCGGGCGGGTCTGGCGGCCCAGATCGGCAGCCATCTGGATCAGCTTACCGACGCCGACCTGATCCAAATGCGCGAAGGGATCAAATTCATAGATCTTGCGGTCATAGTAAGCGTCGAGGAACTTGCCGGCGTCGTCGCGGCTGAAGCCGAAGGTCATCTGCGTCAGGTCGTTCGTGCCGAAGGAGAAGAACTCGGCCTCCTTGGCGATCTCGTCCGCCGTCAGAGCGGCGCGCGGGATTTCGATCATCGTGCCGACGGTGTAACGCATCTTCACACCGGCCTCCGCAATCAGCTTGTCCGCCGTTGCCACGACAACATCCTTCACATACTTCAGCTCTTTGGCCTCGCCGACCAGAGGAATCATGATCTCCGGCTCGATGCGGTACCAGGAATACTCATGGTTCACCTGCATGGCGGCCTTGATGACAGCGGTGGTCTGCATCTCCGCAATTTCCGGATAGGTAACCGCCAGACGGCAGCCGCGGTGGCCCATCATGGGGTTGAACTCATGCAGGGAGGCGATGACATCCTTCAGCTCTTCCACGGTAACATTCAGCTCCGCGGCGATCTCCGCAATGTCCTCCTCCTTGGTGGGCAGGAACTCATGCAGAGGGGGATCCAGGAAACGGATGGTCATGGGACGTCCCTTCAGCTCCCGGTACATGGCGACAAAATCGCTCTGCTGATAGGGCAGGATCTTCGCCAGAGCTTCCTTGCGGGCTTCCACGGTTTTCGCGACGATCATCTCCCGCATCGCCTTGATGCGGCTCGCCTCGAAGAACATATGCTCGGTACGGCACAGGCCGATGCCCTCTGCGCCGAACTTGACCGCCTGCGCGGTATCTCTGGGCGTATCGGCATTGGTGCGCACCCGCAGGACGCGGAAGCTGTCGGCCCATCTCATAAAGCGGTCAAAGTTGCCGCTGATGGTCGCTTCAACCGTCTGCACGGCGCAGCCGTAGATGTTGCCGGTGGAGCCGTCGATGGAGATCCAGTCGCCCTCATGGTAGTCCTTGCCGGCGATGGTGAAATACTTTTCCTCCTCGTGCATGACGATATCGCCGCAGCCGGAGACGCAGCAGGTGCCCATACCGCGGGCGACAACCGCGGCATGAGAGGTCATGCCGCCGCGGACGGTCAGGATACCCTGCGCGGCCGCCATGCCTTCGATGTCCTCGGGGCTGGTTTCCAGACGAACCAGAACGACCTTTTCGCCGTTTGCGGCCCAGTTCTTGGCGTCCTCCGCGGTGAAGACGATACGACCGCAGGCGGCGCCGGGGGAAGCCGCAAGGCCCTTGCCGACGACCTCGGCCGCTTTCAGCGCAGCCGCATCAAACTGCGGATGCAGCAGAGCGTCGAGCTGCTTCGGCTCCACGCGCATCACGGCCTCTTCGCGGGTGATCATACCCTCGTCCACCAGATCGCAGGCGATCTTCAGGGCGGCGGCGGCGGTGCGCTTGCCATTGCGCGTCTGCAGCATGTAGAGCTTGCCGTTTTCGATGGTAAACTCCATGTCCTGCATGTCGCGGTAGTGGTTTTCCAGACGGGTTGCGATGTCCACGAACTGCTCGTAGACCTGCGGCATATCCTCTTTCAGCTTGGAGATTTTGCTGGGGGTGCGGATGCCGGCGACGACGTCCTCGCCCTGCGCGTTGATGAGGTACTCGCCGAACAGCGCCTTTTCGCCGGTGGCGGGGTCGCGGGTGAAGGCGACGCCGGTACCGGACTTATCGTTCAGGTTGCCGAACACCATGGGCTGCACGTTGACGGCAGTGCCCCAGGAATAGGGGATGTCGTTCATACGGCGGTAGACATTGGCGCGGGGATTGTCCCAGGAACGGAACACAGCCTTGATGGCCTCCATGAGCTGAACGGCGGGATCCGTGGGGAATTCCTCGCCTTTTTCCTTTTTATAATGCTCTTTGAAGAGGACCACAAGCTTCTTCATATCTTCAGCGTCCAGATCGATGTCGTTCTTGACGCCCTTTTCTTC
>CAJMQR010000113.1 GCA_905215665.1 uncultured bacterium
GCGATGTGGAAATCCTTGAAATCGGTAAAAAGAAGCTCCTCAGCGGTCTTGTCATCCGACCACGAGGCCGAGAAGATCTGCTGCCCCAGCTCCATAAGGGAGACATTCGCGATGCGCGCCATGCGCTCAGCCATGTTGCGGTCGCGCTGCGTGCAGGTGGGGGATTTGAACATTACGGTGTCGGACACGATCGCGCAGGCCATCAGACCGGCCAGTTTTTCCGAGGGCATCAGTCCCTTTTCCTGATACATCCCCGCGATGATGGTCGTCGTGCTGCCCACTGGCTCGTTGCGGAAATAAATGGGGTTGCCCGTCTGGATGTCCGCCAACCGGTGATGGTCGATGATTTCCAGAATCTCCGCCTGATCGAGTCCGGGGACGGACTGCGCGGCCTCGTTGTGATCGACCAGTACGACGCGCTTGCGCCGCGGGCGGATCAGGTGATACCGTGAAAGCGTGCCGACGACGCGCTCATTTTCATCAAGAATGGGATAGCAGCGATAGCGGCTTTTGAGCATGCTTTCGCGCACATCGTCGACATAGTCGTCCAGATGGAAGCACACGAGATTGGACGTGTGGCAGATCCGCCGGATGGGAATGGACTGATAGATCAGGCGCACCGCGCGGTAGGCGTCAAAGGGCGTGGAGATGATGCAGGTGTTGGAGGGCAGACTGCGCAGCTCCTCGTCCAGCTCCGCCTGACACAAAATCACGCAGCGCACGCCGATTTCCAGCGCGCGGCGGATCATGTCCGGCTGGTGGCCGCAGACCACGATGCTGTCCTCACCGGTGAACAGCAGGTTTTCACAGCTCTGCGGCAGGGCAATGGACACGTCGCCGGTGATGGTATCCACCAGATTGCCGGCTTCGTTCAGAATCCGCCCCTCCAGTACGCTCAGAAGGTTGAATACGGGGATCTCCTCGACGTGCGGCCTTTCGATGGAACACATATCGTAGGAAGCGATGTCGCCGGAGGAGAGCATCCCAAAAAGCGTGCCGTCCTCATTGGTCACGGGAATTGCCGCGACGGAGGCGTCGGAGGACAGCACGGACCAGGCCCGGCTGACGGTGACGGCGGAGGAAAGGGCGGGCGGCGTATCATAGTCCAGATCGCGCACCTGCGTACGCATGGTTTTGATCCATGTTGGCGCGGTGAAGCCAAAGCGGTCCAGCACAAGCTGGGTTTCGTCGCTGACATGGCCGAGACGGGCGGCGCGGTATTCACGGTCGCCCAGCGCGTTGCGCAGCGCGGCGTAGGCCATCGCGGAGACGATGGAATCCGTATCCGGATTGCGGTGCCCTGTAACGTAGATTGTATCCATAGAAACCTCCTAAAGCTTCTTCCATTCTTATCCTACCCATTTTTTTCCGAACTGTCAATGTGTTTTTCGCAGCAGAGCCTCGGAAAAGGGGATTGTGCTTTGACAAAAAATCTGATATAATTATCAATACCTATCTGAAAAAGGAAGGATTTGTAGCATGAAGCCAACATTGGTTGTTATGGCTGCCGGAATGGGCAGCCGTTTTGGCGGCCTGAAGCAGATGACCCCGGTGGATCCGCAGGGCGACAGCATACTCCACTTTTCCCTGTATGACGCCCACCGCGCCGGCTTTGGCAAGGTGGTCTTTATTATTAAAAAGGCCATAAGGCAGGATTTCGAGGAAAAGGTCTCGCGTGGTCTGGAGAAGTATTTTGAAATCGCCTATGTGGAGCAGGAACTCGACCGCTTGCCGGAGGGCTTCTCCGTTCCGGCAGGACGGGAACGGCCATGGGGAACGGCACATGCCATTTTATGCGCCAAAGAGGAGATACACGGCCCCTTCGCGGTGGTCAATGCCGACGACTTTTACGGCCGGGGCGCTTTTGAGGCCATTGCCGGTTTCCTCTCCGCGTCGCACGCAGAAAACGAGTACGCAATGGTGGGCTACCGCCTGCGCAATGCCATGACGGATAACGGATATGTCGCCCGCGGCGTCTGTGAGATCAAAAACGGCCTCCTGGCAGGGGTCACGGAGCGCACGCATATTGAAAAACGCGGCGAAGACGCCGCCTATACAGAGGACGGCGAGCACTTTTTCCCGCTGTCCGGCGACACGGTGGTTTCCATGAACCTGTGGGGCTTCAGCCCGATGATCCTGACGGAGATCGAGCGCCGCTTTCCGGCTTTCCTCCGAGAAAACCTGGAAAAGAATCCGCAGCGCTGTGAATTCTACCTTCCCAGCGTCGCCAACGCCCAGATTCAGGAGAGGACGGCAAGCATTCGTGTGCTGGATACCACCGAAACGTGGTACGGCGTGACCTACCGGGAGGATCTCGTCTCCGTGCGCGAGGCCATTGCAAACATGAGGGCGGAGGGGAAATATCCGGAAATCCTGTTTGGTTGACATAATCACAATTCCGCACAGAGGGGGGCTGCCACAATGGTGGAAAATCTGAACAGACTGACGTTTTCGCACTTCGGAAAGATTCTGCGCGATACTCTGCCGCACCGTGGTTTTCCCACGGGTGATGAGTGGATTGAGTCCGTCCGGTATTATTCCGTGTCGGACGCACACTTTTTTGAACTGCTCGGCGGCGACCTCTATCTGGACTTTGAGATCGGCATGACGGTACTGGCCCTGCGTCAGGGCGAGGAAGTAACCTGCTTTTATCTCGATAAGCCGGTGCGCCTGCCCTCCGGTACGGTATTTGCCATCGTTCCGTATCAGGAGGAATGTTCCGTCCGTATGTCCCTTCCAGTCACGGCGGAGCTGGTGGAAAGGGAAGCGGTCAGCACGCTGGAGAATCTCAAGATCAGCGACAAGTTGCGTCTGGGCGAGATTTACACGCTGTTTTACCGCGAAGCGGAGAGCGGATTCCTTTTCAAGGGTGAAAAGCATTCCATGTTTGAGCTGACCTACGTGGATCAGGGCGCGCTGCACTGTGTGGTGGAGGGCAACGGCTACACGCTGCGGCAGGGACAGATGATGCTCTTCGGCCCCGAGCAGTGGCATATGCAGTACACGGATCTGGACACCTCTGTCCGCTTTCTGACGGTCGCCTTTGATCTGGAAAGCGAATGCGCGGGAAATCTGCCGGATCATGTGTTTGACCTTTCTTCAAAAGAAGCGGATTTCCTCCGGCAGATTCTGCACGAGTGCGGCGAAACGGACGCTTACAGCGGCGATTTCATCCGCGGCTATCTCAAGCTGCTGCTTTTGTCCGTCCTTCGTGACGCCGGCGGCGTAAAAAAGCGCCTGATGACACCTGCGGCGCTGAATCACGAGAATTCCATTGTCAGCCGCGCGCTGCAATATATTGCGGACAATGTCTATGAACGCCTGCCCGTGGAAACGGTGGCAAGGGAGATCGGCGTCAGCGCCTCGCATCTGACGGCGCTCTTCCACCGGCAGATGGACATTTCTCCCGGCGAGTATATCCGAAGGGTAAAGCTGGAGGAGAGCAAATGCCTCATCCGGGAGGGGAAGATGAATTTTTCCCAGATTGCCGCCGCGCTGCACTATTCCACCATTCATCATTTTTCCCGCCAGTTCAAGGAAAAATTCGGCATGTCGCCCTCTGAGTACGCAAAATCCATTCAGGCCAGCGCCGACTAGG
>CAJMQR010000114.1 GCA_905215665.1 uncultured bacterium
CCTTCTATCGACACGTTTCATCCCTCCTTTTTTACTATATCAGCAAAAAAGCGGAAACGCAAGACAAAGAACACAAAGAAATTTCACTGTATTTTGTATTTCGACAAAATAATCGCACAATATATGGTACTTTAAGCACAGGAAGACAGTGGGCGCAAAGAAAGAACCACAGCCGTCATGTCGTCCATTGCAGAAGCTCCTGCAATCAGCAGCGCAGCCAGCTCCCGCGGCGAATCCCCGGTAAAACCGGCAATCGCTCCTTCCGTCTCCTCTCCTCCCGCTCCATCGCTCAACAGAATCAACATCTCCCCATGGCTCAGGGACAGCTTGTAACGCTCCGGTGTGTGGTCTCCTCCCACCCCCACTCCCGGCGGCAGCGCGGCTGTCCCCATTTTTTTCACCGCCGCCTCATTCTGCCGGAGGTAGGAGGGCGCGCCGCCCCACTTGAAAAGCTCCGCTTCTCCCCTCTCCAGGTCTACACAGAGCAGATCAACCGTTGCAAAACAGCCTGTCCCACGCAAAAGAAAAGCGCCGTTGAGTACCTCCAGTGCGTCCTCCGGCTGCATGCCCGAGTATAAAAGCTTTTTCAGAAAATGAACCGTTTCGCTGCTGAGCGCCGCAGCCTCTCTGCCGCTGCCCATGCCGTCGCACAGAAGAACATAGTAATCCGTATTCGGTCCGGCAAAGCAGACGCCCCTGTCCCCATTGGCAAGATTTCCGCGTTTTCTTGCGGTACTGACGCCGACGACCGGGAAATAGGCGCCCTTTCCGTGCGGCGGCTCGTGAAGCTGCTCCTGCATATCCCGCAGATAGTCCGCAACGCAGGAAAACTCCTTGGAAACAACCTGCTGCGCTTCGCGCATCTGCATCCGGTAGCGGCGGCGGTAAAGCATCCCCTCCAGCTCCTGATTGATCGCGGTAAGAAAACCCTCCATATGGCAGCAATTGTCACGGAACGTCTCAGGGAAATCCTCCGGCTCTGCTACACCGCGTTCAATGATCCGTTTTGCCGCGCCTGTCAGGGCAAAGTACGTCTGCTCCGCCGAATGCTCCCAGCAGCGATGAAATCTGGCACAGCAGCGGCAGACACGGTCCGCCGCGCCGTCATAGACGCTGTCCGCTTCGCTTTGTGCCGGCTGCTCCTGCGTTTCCATGCACACCTGTTCGCGGAGAGCCTCAAGTACCTCAGCCGCCTCACCCAGCGAATGAGATGCGCTCTCCTTTGCGCTGGCAGCGAGCTGGATATGAGGAAGACCCGTTCTGGCAAGGACCGCGCCCAAAAAGTAACCGATTGCGATTCCAAAAAGCTGCGCCGGTTCGCCCGCGCCGCAGAACAGCACCACAGCACCCGTCAGCAGCGCTCCGGTTGCCGCGCGCAAAGCCTTGCCGCGTATCTTCAAAATACGCCATGCGACGGCCGGAAGAAGAAGCGACGCGGCGGCGCAGTTTACATAACTTCCAGTGAGATCCAGAGCAATGCCGAAAACCGTGACCGCCGCAAGCTCCGGCACGCAGACCGTCAGCATTGCGGCGCAGAGGATTCCAAGATCGATGGGCGAAGGAATCCCCGCGAGTCCGGCCAGAATCGCCGCAGTAAAAAACAGCTTTCCCCGCTTATCGCCGAATGCGGCCCCGCGGAACCCCAGAGTAGCAGCCGCGGCAAAAACCGTCTTCATCAGCCAGACCCGCAGGCCCGCCAGACCGGGTGCGCTCAAAAAAAAGACCGCGCCGAGAACCGCAGAGACGGAACCGGCAATGGCCGGGAAAAACCACTTTCGCGCCGGAAGTTCCGTCCCCTGAAAGACGGCGGCGGATGCCAGCATCAGGATGCTCAGCGCTACGAGTTCCGCTGCGGCGGAACCGTCCGTGAACAGCAGATATCCCCCAACCGCACCGGCAGCGGCGAATACAGAGGGCAATCCCAGCGGCAGCGCGGCAGCCAGACAGGCCGCCAGCGGCACCGGCTGGCCAGCGACGTGCAGCGCGGAGAGGAGAAAACCTGCAAGGCAGAGCAGAAAGCAGTCGCGAAGCACGGCTCCGCGGCCCGTCATAAAGAAGCTGCTCCACCTGATTCCCTGTCCCCGTTTTGGCAGCAGCTTTGGCGCCCCGGTTCCCTTCATATCTTTCACCTCGTCGTATCCGAATCGTACAGGATGCTACGATTCTAGCACAAATCGAAGGGATGATACTGTCGAGAAACCGCTCATTCTGTAAAGAGCGCAAAATAAAAGTGTGCCCCGTTGACTCTGCCGCACGGCGATGCTATGATAAATCCACAACCTGTTCAGGAGGTCTGCT
This sequence comes from uncultured bacterium, assembly GCA_905215665.1. Classification (GTDB taxonomy): domain Bacteria; phylum Bacillota; class Clostridia; order Oscillospirales; family Oscillospiraceae; genus JAZOXB01. The sequence goes on from CAJMQR010000114.1 coordinate 2,299, forward strand.
CATGGGCTTTGAAATGGAATACAAACTGGCCGTTCGGGACGAAGCGCAACTGGCGGAGATTCTGTCGGATCCTGAGGTGCTTTCGCTCTGCGCGCTCCGGGAAGAGAAAAAAATGAAAACAGTTTATTATGACACGCCCTCCCGCAGCCTGTTGGCGCGCAAATGGATGCTGCGACAGCGGATGGAGGATGATAAAAGCATCATCTGTTTCAAAACGCCCATACAGGAGCATCTGCGCGGCGAATGGGAGGTCTGCGCGCCGCGGATTGACGATAGCGTGTTCCGCTCCCTGCTGATGCAGGGGGCTCCTGCTGAGGTGCAGGGGCTTTGCAGCGAAGGGCTGCTTCCCGTCTGCGGTGCGGAATTTGTCCGGAAAGCGTCGCTTCTCCGCTTCCCGGACGGCAGTATTGCGGAACTGGCCGGCGATCACGGCATCCTGTACGGCTGCAAAGGGTCGCTTCCTTTCACGGAACTCGAATTGGAGCTTCACTCCGGCAGTCCCGCTGCGATGCAATCGCTGGTGCGGGCGCTGTGCGAGCGCTATCATCTGGCAGAGCAGCCTCTGAGCAAGTTTGCCCGCGCACGCGAATTGAAATAAGCGGCGATTTCTATTCATCATGCAGTCCCGCTCCGCTCTGCGGCGGAGCGGGATTTTACATGAATTTTACAATCCCATGATGGCAGATTTGACCTTCATTTGGTATGTTTTTTATGGTAAAGAATATACTTCGGAGAAATGTAGGGAGAATTATGGATATCTTTCACGTGCTTACAATGATCGGCGGCCTTTGCCTGTTTCTTTTCGGCATGAACCTCATGGGCCAGGCCCTTGAGCGCAGAGCCGGAAATAAGCTGCGCACCCTGCTCGGCAAAATGACCGGAAAGGTCATGACGGGTTTCCTGACGGGTCTCGGCGTCACGGCAATCATTCAGAGCTCCTCGGCAACCACCGTCATGGTCGTGGGCTTTGTCAACTCGGGGCTTATGACCCTGCGGCAGGCCATAAACGTCATCATGGGCGCAAATGTCGGAACCACCATCACCGCATGGCTGCTCAGCCTTGCAGGGATCGACAGCGGCAGCACATGGGTACAGCTCCTGAAGCCTTCCTCCTTTACGCCGGTGCTCGCTCTGATCGGCATCGTTCTTTACATGTTCTGCAAGCAAAACCGGAAAAAGGACACCGGCATGATCCTGCTCGGCTTCGCCAC
>CAJMQR010000115.1 GCA_905215665.1 uncultured bacterium
GAGTACCGCGGATGATGTGGTAACGGACGCCGGGGAGGTCCTTGACACGGCCGCCACGGATCAGAACGACGGAGTGCTCCTGCAGGTTGTGGCCGACACCGGGGATGTAGGCGGAAACCTCGTAGCCATTCGTCAGACGGACACGGGCGATCTTACGCAGAGCGGAGTTCGGCTTCTTCGGAGTCGTGGTTCTGACTGCGGTGCAGACGCCTCTCTTCTGGGGAGAAGAAAAATCGGTAGCACGGTTCTTCAGAGTGTTGAGACCTTTTTGCAGCGCAGGAGCGGTGGACTTGTAGGTAGCCTGTTCTCTGCCCTTTCTGACCAACTGATTAAAAGTAGGCATGTGGTTCTCCTTTCTTTAGATTTTTGCTGTTTTCCAGCTTTTATATTATCCCGGAATCTTGAAAAATATTCCGAAGATACCAATTTTACAGGAGCGCGGCCGCGGCCGCCTCCACGGAGATCTCGCAGGCGTCGCCAAGCTGGCGCATCGTCTCTACCGTCTCGATCTCGATCTCGTACTGCTCGCACAGCGCCAGAATCGGCTCCGTCAGCATCGGGTCTGCATTCTGTGCGACAAATACTTTCTTTGCCCTTCCGGTCGGCAGAAGCTTGCGGATCTGCTTGATGCCGACAACCTTTGAGGCAGTCTTCAATTCCTCGAGCACCGTTCTTTACACCTCCGGTTTTGCCCGAATTGCATGCTCACACAAAGATGGATTATAGCAGAATTCACGAAAAGTGTCAACATTTTTTGATTGTTTTGCCGAAAAATTTTTCTATTTTTTCGGAATTTCCCCGCTTTGTGTTGTACCTGCACGGACAGATGTGCTTTCGTTCAGAAACGCCCGGATTTCCGCCGCGACGGGGCAGCCTGCGCTGTAAGCACAGGCCGGGTACTCACAATCCGCCTCTCCGTCCTCGGAGTCCACGAGAACCATCCGCGAGGCATCACAGGTGCGGCAGTAACCGGTCAGAATTTTCTCCATACAAGAGTTTCCTTTCTGTTTTGTGAAAGTTACGATTGTAAAATCGGTGATTTTGCATTATAATGATAGAAACGGGATATCCGGGAAGGAGGCCGCGCTTTGATTGCTCTCTGGATCATCCTCGGCATTTTTGCGCTGATCGCGCTCCTGCTTTCGCTCACGCTGCGGGTCTTTCTGGTGCTCACGCCCGGCGGAACGCTGGATATCTACGCGAAATATCTCTTTTTTACGATACGCGCCGGCGAGGAACCAAACGAAAAGCTGACGCAGCAGATCTTCTCCATTCTCGGCCTGTCCGACATCGGCAGCGTGGCAAACGCAAAGCACGCCATCGGCAGCAAGGGTGTCAGCACTACGCTTACAGAGCTGCTCGGCGTCCTGAAAACGCTTCTCGACCGGGTCTGGTGGCTCCTGAAGCGCGGCGTTTTCAAGCAGTTCGATCTGCGCATCACCGTCGCGGAGAAGGACGCTGCGGATGCCGCCTACGGCTACGGCCTTGTCTGTTCCGCCGTCTACCCTCTCATGGGACTGCTGGATGCCGCGTTCCGCTTCCGGCGCCGCAATGTTGATATCCGCTGCGATTTTGAGGAGGAAACCACTTCGGTGAACTTCCTCGCACAGTTCAATATCCGTCTCTGGCCCGTCCTGCGCGCCCTGATCCATGTGATCCGGGAGAATGTGAAACGGACGCTGGCCCGGGAAAAGAAGGAAGGATGAAACGCATGAATGATATTCTGAAAGTCTTGGAGTTCACCGCCGACAAGGCGCAGTCCATCGCCGCCGCACAGTCCGTGGCCGGCGATCCCATTGTGATCGGAGAAGTCACGGTCATCCCCATTTCCGCAATCGCCTGCGGCTTTGCCGGCGGCGGCTCCGACCTGCCCGCCAGGCAGAAAAGCGATGCGCTGATGGCGGGTGCGGGGGCAAAGGTCAGCATGACGCCGCTGTCCTTCCTCGCCGTCTGCGGCAGGGACGTACAGATTCTGCGCGTTTCCCAGCAGGAGGCGGCCGGCGGACTGATGAACGCGCTGAAGCCGCTTGCGGAAAAAATGGCCGCGGGAAAAAAGAAAGGCAAGCAGTAAGCACAGCCGCCGGGACGCGTTTCCCTGAGAGCCGCGTCCCGGCGGCCTGCTTTTTTACAGGCCCAGCCCTTTTTGCAGGTTCACCACAAAGTCCTGTACATTGGTGACAACGCCGCGCGCGGAGAGACTGCCGCGGTCGGCCAGCTTGTTGACGACAAACTCCGATACGTCCACGCAATAGAAATAGATCTGCCGCACCGTTCCGTCCGGCAGCACGCGGTAAGACGGGGTCATATTGCCCGTGGCAATGGTGTGCAGCATGGTCGCCATGCTGATAACCGTCGTCGCGCTGCGAATCTGGTCGCGCATGGCGTCCTGCGCGGCATAGACGTCTCCATAGACCGGCGGCAGAGGGCCGTCGTCGCGGATGGAGCCGCCCAGAACATAGGGAACGCCGTACTTTTCACAGCTGTAAATAATGCCGTTGTCGATCTTTTCGTTCTCAATAAACGCGCGGATCCCGCCATGGAAGCGCACGCGGTTGATGGTGTCAAGATGGTGATAGTGTCCGTTTGGCACGGATCTCTGCGTATAGATATCCTGCCCCAGCGCCGTGTGCAGATAGGCAGCTTCAAGATCGTGCGTCGCCAGCGCGTTGCCCGCCAGAATCGCGTGGACGTAGCCGTTTTCGATCAGCTTTGACATGGCGGCTCTCGCGTCATGGTCGAAGGCGAAGGCAGGTCCCATCACCCAGACGATCTTTCCATGCTCGCGCTCATAGCGAAGCAGATCGTACAGCTCGTCATAGTCTCTGGAGAAAGCCGTTTCCCGGGAACGGTTCTGCCGGAAGGCGAAGGTCTCCTTCTCCGCCGCTTCCTCCCGGAAGCCGTCAGGATGGACATAGATTCCCTCAGACGCATCCTCCGTCCGGCCCACAACGACCAGATCGCCCTTTTTCAGCAGGCGGAATTCCCTCACAAGGATTTTGCCCGCTTCGTATACCGCCACGCAGTCCATGCGGCTTTCCTCCGCCAGCAGCCACTTTCCATCCCGTTTGAAGTACTCCGGGAATATGCTCATGGCATGGTAGCCCTCCGGCGCAACGCCGTTCAGCGGCGCAGGAAGACAGCGCGCTTCCGGCGCTGTGACAAAACGTTCTTCGGAAAAATCGGGCGGAAAATAGGGCCTTAGCTGAAACATGCTCACAGCTCCTTTCTTGGATTCTATTTCACAGTATATCCTATCTTTTGTCATCTTGCAAGTAGCCAGGAGGAAAACAATGAACTTCCACTCCCAAGCGGCAGCGCCGCGGATACGATGAAACACCTTGTAGTCGGCATTTTCGCACAGGTCGACGCGGGAAAGACCACGCTTTCCGAGGCCTTTCTCTACTGCACCGGCCAGCTCCGGAAGCTTGGCCGCGTCGATCACGGCGACGCCTTTCTGGATCATTTCGCGCTGGAACGCGCCCG
>CAJMQR010000116.1 GCA_905215665.1 uncultured bacterium
CCGGTCAGACTGCGCTTCTTCCCAGCTCCTTCAAACAGAGAACCCACGCCTGAAGGGCTTCATAATTCATCTCCGCAAGCGCGAGGGAATAATTCCGGTAGGCCGCCGGGTAACTGCGCTGCATCATCCGAAGGGCTTTTTTCGGGCCGAGATAACGCCGACCGCAGAGATCGCAGAAGATCTCCAGACTGTCTCTCAGCAGCCAGTGCCAGCGGTAGTTGCCCTCTGCGTCGCCGCGCTGTGCCCGGTAAAGCATTTTTTCGCACCAGAGAAGGGAAACCTCCAATTCCTCCGCCGACTTCGGACGGTATGCCGCCGCATACGCCTGTACCTGCTCCAGAAGCCGCTGCGCTGTGCCGTCTTCGTCGAAAAGAATTCTCCCCCCGGAAAGCTGGACGAAATCCTCGCAATCGATGGCTCCCGAAACAGCCGCCGCGGGATAAATATACAGATCCAGACGCACACCCGCCACCGTGGAGACATCGTGCGCAGCTTCCCCGGCAATGGCCAGCGCGTCAAAATCGCTGTCCGGCCCGTTGGTGCCGTCGGCGTAGGAGCCGTAGAGGATCAGCGCCGTGGGATGGTAGCGTTCCCGGATGTATTTCAGAATGGCTTCCATGATTTCTCTCCCTTCGCTTTTGACACTATACAGTATACTATAAAGGCTGTCCTGCGTCAACAGAAGAAAAAAAGATGAATAAATATGCAGACAGGGCTTGACAAGCGATACTGCCTGTGCTAAAATACGGGAAAATAAGACAGCACCTGATAGAGGTCGCGGATACGATCAGTACCCCATGACAACGCCGGCAAGCGGTTATGGGCGAAAGGCAAGTCCGCCGAAGTTGCGTTACGGTTGCCGCCGTAGGGCTGCTGGGACTGCGTCGAACAGACGCGGGACTGTCACATGTTTTATGTGGAGCGCTATCAATGGCAAATTTGGAGTTTCTTCTTTTTGAGCCTGCGATACCGTTTCGGGTCGCAGGCTTATTATTTATTCATCAAGGAGTGAATTCCAATGAAAAGAACAGGAAGAATCAGAACCGTACTTCTCGCCTCGGCGCTCTGCGTGGCACTGCTGGCCGGCTGCGGCGGCAGCGGCAGCTCCGTGGACCTGCATAATGCAAAGTCGCTTGCCGATTTGAAGGGGGCAAAGATTGCCGCACAGGGCGGCACCTTCCATGAGACGGCGCTTTCACAGATCGAGGAGGTCCAGCCCGCCACCTATCCCGAATTTGCCGATCTGCTCACCGCGCTCAAGAGCGGCGCGATCGACGGCTACATCGCGGAGGAGCCGACGGCCCTCTCCGTCTGCGCCTCGGACGAAACGCTCACCTACATCCCGCTGGTGAACAACGATACCGGCTTCACCGCGACAGCCGCGGACGTCGGCATTGCCATCGGGCTGAAGGAAGGCTCCGCACTGCGCGAGAAGATGGACGAGATTCTCAGCGGCATCAGCGAGGCGCAGCAGAAGGAGCTGATGGAGCAGATCGTTGCCGTCTCCGCCGGGCAGGAAATCTCCGGCTATACGCTGAGCAGCGAGGCACCTGCAAATCCCACCGGCACGCTGAAGGTCGGCATGGAATGTGCCTATGAGCCCTACAACTGGACGGACATGGAGGGCACAACGCCCGGCTGCGTGCCGATCAGCGGCGAAGGGAAAGACGGCCTGTACGCCAACGGCTATGATGTGCAGATCGCGCAGTACGTCGCCAACCAGATGGGGCTGAAGCTCGAAATCTACTCCATTGAGTGGAATTCCCTGCTGCCGGCGCTGGAATCCGGCGCCATCGACGCGATCATCGCGGGCATGAGCCCCACGGCCGAGCGCGAGGCGGAGATCGACTTCACGCAGACCTATTACGAATCCAATCTGGTTGTAATCATCCGTAAGTAACGCAGGCGGCAGGGCCGCGGAGGACGCAATGAGCTTTTTGAACGACGTTATTCAGATTTTAGTGAAATACCATACGCAGCTTTTGCAGGGCGTGGGCAACACCATGCTCATCGCCCTCACCGCCACGGCGGCGGGTCTCGTGATCGGCCTGCTGACCGGCGTCGTGCGCACTGCGCCGCTGCCGCACAACCCCGTGCTGCGGGTGCTGCACAGGCTGCTCAACGGGCTGATTGCCTGCTATGTGGAGATCTTCCGCGGCACGCCCATGATGGTGCAGGCCATGGTGATCTATTGGGGCTACGCCTTTGCCACCGGCGGCAATACGCTGCCGCTCATTCCGTCGGGAATCCTGATCGTGTCGATCAACACCGGCGCGTATATGGCGGAGATCGTCCGCGGCGGCATCATCTCCATCGACCGCGGTCAGTTCGAGGGCGCGATGTCCATCGGCATGACCCACGCGCAGACCATGCGGAAGGTCATCCTCCCGCAGGTCATGCGCAATATTCTGCCCTCTGTCAGCAACGAGTTTGTCATCAATATCAAGGATACGTCCGTACTGAACGTCATCGGCGTGACGGAGCTTTACTACTTTGCGGGCATCATCAAGCGGCAGAATTTTCAGACCTTCCAGACCTATCTGGTTGTCTGCGTGCTGTATTTTATTCTGACCTTTGCCATCACCCGCCTGCTGCGCCTCATCGAAAAGAAGATGGACGGCAGGGGAAGCTACACCATTTTCGGCTCGCAGAGCGACAGCAGCGCCGAGATCCACATCCGCAGGGAGGGCGAAAATCATGGCTGAAAAAGTGATAGAGCTGGAGCATCTGCAAAAGCAGTTCGGAGATCATGCGGTCCTGCGCGACATCAACCTCAGCGTTGAAAAGGGGGAGGTGCTGAGCATCATCGGCGCTTCCGGCTCCGGAAAAAGCACGATGCTGCGCTGCATCAATCTTCTGGAAACACCGACCTCCGGCAGGATCCTCTATCATGGGAAGGACATTTCGGACCGCTCCCTCAACCTCTCGCAGTACCGCACGAAGGTTGGCATGGTCTTTCAGAGCTTCAACCTGTTCAACAACATGACCGCGCTGAATAACTGCGTCACCGGCCAGATGTCCGTTCTGAAGCGCAGCCGCCGCGAGGCCGAGGAGGTCGCCATGAAGTATCTGACCAAGGTCGGCATGGCCCCTTACATTCACGCCCGGCCCGCCCAGCTCTCCGGCGGACAGAAGCAGCGCGTCGCCATTGCCCGCGCGCTGGCGATGGAGCCGGAGGTGCTGCTGTTTGACGAGCCGACCAGTGCGCTCGACCCGCAGATGGTGGGCGAGGTTCTGACCGTGATGCGCGAGCTTGCACAGGAGGGGCTGACCATGCTCGTCGTGACGCATGAGATGGCCTTCGCAAGAGATGTCTCGACCAATGTGGTCTTTATGGACGACGGCCTGATCTGCGAGGAGGGAAGTCCGGAGCAGCTCTTCGGCCAACCTGAAAATCCCAAAACCCGCGAATTTCTCTCCCGCTTTCTGCTCGGAACATGAAAGAATCCCCGCGCCGGACACCGGCGCGGGGATTCA